>CAJAOB010000347.1 GCA_903941205.1 uncultured Burkholderiales bacterium
GTCGACCATCAGGTGCGACAGGTTGAGGTTCACGTCGAACGCGGTGCGCACCACCTGGTTGCTGCCCTGGCTATCGACGTAGAACACGCCGCCGGGTAGGCGGGCCTTGGCGGCCTCGCGGTACTTGGTCGGCACCGTGATCGGGGGGTTGACCTGGTAGTCGATCGCCTGCCCCTTGCGCAGCTGCTGGTGCTGCAGCTGCTTCACATCCCCTAAGCACTCCATGCCGGGGCTGGTGCCGTAGATGTCGTTGCCAGTCACCACCCAGCGCGGGGCCAGCACCGGGAACACATCAAAGCCTGACTCGCTCAGGAACACGTCGAAGTTCTCGCGCCCGGGCTCCATGTAGCAGGAGGCGAAGCGCTTGTTCTTGCCGTCCATCTTGGTGTAGTCGCGCTCACGGCGGGGCTGGATCATGTGCACCACGTCCACCCAGCTGTCGAGCTGGCGGCGGTTGTACATGTTCTTGACCGTGTCGCTGCAGTTCTCGAGCCCGAACTGGTCGACCAGCTGGCTGACCGTCATCTGGAACTCGCGGCACAGGGTGTCGACGATGCCCTTCTGGTTGGTGCCGAGTGCGTACTCGCCCACGGTGAGTGGGTAGTGGTGCAGCACGCTGTCGAAGTCGGGCAGCACGATGGTGGCGGCGGTGCCGAACAGGCCGAGCTCCTCGTAGAGGGTGTGCAGCGCCCGGTAGGTGTTGGAGCCGGCGAACATTGCCCGCAGCAGCACGGCGGTGTCGTGCAGCCAGGCCTTCACCGCGCCCGACTCCATCAGGTCCTTGTCCTGGATCTCGAGCCGGAACCAGGGGCGGGCCGGGCTGGTCATGCCTGACATCATGCCGGCGGCCAGCGTGCGGGAGCCGAACACGGCGGCGTTGTCGAGGATGTTGTTGGCGCGCTTGTCGCCGCGGTTGCGGTCGGTCACAAAGAACCGACCCGCACGCGGCTGCTGGTAGTCGCTGATGTCGCGCCAGTGGTTGACCCAGCTCGAGCGCTCGCTCCACAGCGCCGCCTTGCGGGCCAGGATGCGCTGCCGCTGGTTGATCGGTTCGTCCATTACCCGCCCAGCAGGCTCGTCTTGCCGGTGGGGGCGGCCATCACGCCGGTCGGGCCGGTGAGCAGGGAGCCCCCGCCCATGGCGGCGGAGTTGCGGTTGCGCTTCATGCCGGCGCTCACCGCCATCGAGTCGGGCTGCTTGACGGCCTGGGGCGGTGGGGGCGGTGGCGGGATGTTGGGGCTAGACAAGCACATGCTGCGATCCTTCAGAGGTTCGCGGCATTGTGGGGCGGGCTCAGGCCCACACGGACACTCAGAGCCGGCGGTAGGGGTCGTAGTCCATGGCGTTGGCCTCCTCGATCACCGGCAGCCCCATGGCGCGGGCGCGGGCCTGGGCACTGTGGTCGACGTAGACCGGGAAGCTGAACGTCAGCGCCAGCGCATCGCCGAGGTCGGGGCTCGGCAGCCCACGGCCCTTGATGTCGTCCTTGCTCTCGAGCTGGATCTTGTCGGCCGGCGTGAACCGGTAGGTCGGCGCGGCCAGGTCCTGCTTCAGGTCCACCAGATCCGGGATCGCACCGCCTGCGCGCAGCCAGTCACGCAGCTCGAACCAGATCTCGGCGCGCTTGTTGAGGTAGCGTGCGTTGCTCGGGCTGCCCGAGAAGTGCACCTCGATCACGTCATGGTGCAGCTGGCGCAGGCGGTCGATCACCCCGCTGCCGTTGCCGGCGTCGATGAACACCGCGTCGGGCCGGAAGCGCTCGATCTCCTGCGCCACCTTGTCGGCCAGCGCCATGTTGTCGATGCCTCGGTAGACCTTGGGCTCCATCGCGCAGAGCCCCTGGCGCGGGAAGATCACGCTGCGGTCATCCCCAAAGCGGGCGGGGTCGACGCCCAAGATCTTGCTGGCGTAGGTGTACTCGTCCTTGCGCAGGTGGCGGCGGCTCGCCTCCTGCACGTCGGTCAGGCTCATCAGCTGGTCATCGCCCGAGGCTGCGAAGTCGCACAGCATCTCGCGCTTGAAGGTGTTCTCATCCACCGCCTGGCGGTAGCGCTCGACCTCCTCCGCCTGCAGCGCCTCGGTGTCGTAGACGGTGTAGAGCGCGCTGTGCCAGTCGGGCAGGTTGCGGCCCTTGAAGAACAGCTCGCTGAACAGGTTGATGCCGTGCGGTGTGCCGATGAACAGCGCCCACCCCAGCCGATCGGCGAGTGCGGGCTGCAGCACCTCCCGCCAGGTCTCGGGCTTGATGTCGGCCACCTCGTCGAGCACCACGCCGTCCAGGCGCACGCCCCGCATCGCCTCGGGGTTGTCGGCCCCGTACATGCGGATGATGGCGCCGTTCGCACGCAGGCGCACCCACAGCTCAGACTCGTTGACCTCGGCCAGGTTGTGCATGACCAGCGGTGCGGTGATCTGCTTAAGCCTGGCCCAGGCGATCGCCTTGGCCTGCTTGAGCAAGGGCGCCACGTAGAAGAACAGGCCGAGCTCGAGCGGGCAGCGCAGGGCGCTGTCGAGCAGCTGGCGCAGGGCGAGCTCGGTCTTGCCGGCCCGCCGGTGCAGCGCCAGCACCGTGAAGCGCTTGCGGTTGATGTGGCAAGCCCGCTGCCACTCGCGTGGGCGGTAGCCCAGGTCGATGGTGGCCATCAGGCCAGGTCGGTGTGGTCGTCCACCACCGGCACGCCGGTGGCGATCAGCACCTGGGTCTCTATCGGGCCGCCGTTGGCGCCGGTGAGCGCCAGGTCCTGCTTGAGCCCGTAGCGGCGCGGCGCCATCCGCTCGGCCAGCCAGCGCCGAGTCTCAATGCGCAGCTTGGAATGCGCCACAGCCCCGCTGTCGGTCGCACCGAGGGCGGTCAGGGGTGGGGGTGCGTCGCTGATCTCCAGCGTCTCATCGACCAGGTCATCGAGCCCGATGTCCTTCGCGCGCGCATATGCGGTGGCGAATCCGTCCTTGTCATCAACCACCCAGCCAATCACCGTGTCGCGGTTGATGCCCACCTCCTTGCAAACGGCACGCAGCGAACCGGTGCGCGCGAGCGCCTCAAGTACGCGCTGCGCCAGCTCAGGTGTGTAAATCGGTTTGCCCATGGGGTTTATCTTCCTGCTAAATCAACGAGACACGGACACGCGCACCGTGCGTGCCACCACCTGCGATCGGCGACGGCCGGTGGCAATGTGCGCCACGCAGCTTTTGCTGACCCCCATCTTCTCGGCCACCGCTGCGTAGCTGAGTCCTGACTCCAGCAAGTCCAGCACCTGATCGACCTCCCGGTCCAACAGCTTGGCGCGCGGGTGCTCCTGCCCAATCCGTCGACCAGCCTCGTTAAGTGAAATCAGTTTCTGCATTTTTTGCGCCTTTCCAGGGCCAGGCCCTGAACCCGTAATAAAAACCTCATTCGACAACGTTTTACCCCCGCAACGTGCAAC
>CAJAOB010000348.1 GCA_903941205.1 uncultured Burkholderiales bacterium
ACGATGGTCCAAGGTTAGGAGCCTGGCGATGGTTTGTCCAAGGCCGGCTTCATGGCTATCTATGCACTAAATGCATAAAGAAAAATCACACGGTCACGGATCAGGTCGAAGGCAGGATTCGCAGGAATGACGTCTGAGTGCGGGCGTCGCCGCCATTTTCTAGAAGGCACCTGTTTCCGCCGTTCTCGCGTAGGCGGAGATTCATGGTGCCGGGGATGGATTCCTGCTTCCGCAGGAATGACGCGGTGTTTTCACGGTCATCCTCGCGAACCCGGGGATACATGCCTCCGTGTCCGCTTCAAGAATGGGGAGCTCTATGGCCCCGGGGATGGATTCCTGCTTTCGCAGGAATGACGGGGGCTGCTTCGGCCGTCATCCTCGTGAATGCGGAGATCCATGGCGCCGGGGATTGATTCTTGCTTTCCCAGGAATGGCGCTGTTTTTTGACCGTCATCCTCGCGAAGGCAACGGGGATCCATTCGCGAGTCAATGCATCAAGGCGTGAATCGAAGCTGCTCTCGCCAGCGCTCAAGCAGTGAACTGCAACTCCGCCAGCCGGGCGTAAATGCCGCCTTGCCGGACCAGTTCCGCGTGGCTGCCTTCTTCCACCAGCCGGCCGTGGTCCAGCACCAGAATCCTGTCAGCTTGCTGCACGGTGGCGAGCCGGTGCGCGATGACCAGTGTGGTGCGGCCGCGCATGGCTGATTCGAGGGCGGCTTGCACCATGCGTTCGCTTTCGGCGTCGAGCGCGCTGGTGGCTTCGTCGAGCAGCAGAAGCGGCGGATTCTTCAGCATGGCTCGGGCAATGGCGATGCGCTGTCGCTGCCCGCCAGAAAGGCGCACGCCGCGCTCGCCTAAAAAGGTGTCATAGCCTTCGGGCAGCGCCATGATGAACTCGTGCGCAAAGGCCGCGTGCGCAGCCGCTTGCACCTCGGCGTCGCTGGCGCCAGGGCGACCGTAGCGAATGTTTTCCAGCGCGCTGCTTGAAAAGACCACCGCGTCTTGCGGCACGATGCCAACGCGCTCGCGCAACGCGTGCAAATCCATGTGGCTGATGGCCACGCCGTCCAGGCTGATCTGGCCCGAGAGCGGGTCGTAAAAGCGCAGCAGCAACTGAAACACCGTGCTCTTGCCGGCACCGCTCGGGCCGACGATGGCGATGGTTTCGCCGGGCGTCGCCTTGAGTGTGAAATCGCTCAGGGCCGCTTGCGCGGGGCGCGAAGGGTAGTGAAAAGTCACTGCGTCAAAAGACACCGCGCTGCCGGCTTGGGGCGCCGGCGCCTTGACGGGCTGGCTCGGCGAGGCAATGGGCGAGCGGCTGTTCAGCAGCTCCATCAGGCGCTCGGTAGCGCCAGCGGCGCGCAGCAAGTCGCCATAAACCTCGCCCAGCACCGCAAAAGCGCCTGCCAGAATGATCACGTAGACAACAGTCTGGCCCAGGTGGCCGGCCGTGATGTCACCGCGCACCACGGCTTGCGTGCCCTGGTACAGGCCCCAGAGCAGCGCCGCCGAAGTGGCGATGATGATGAAGGCCACCAGCACCGAGCGCGCGCTGGTGCGGCGCACTGCGACCCGAAAGGCGTTGTCGGTTGAGGCGTTGAAGCGGGCCGCTTCACGGGCTTCTGCGGTGTAGCTTTGCACCACCGGAATCGCGTTGAGCACTTCGGCAGCAATGGCGCTGGAATCGGCCACGCGGTCCTGGCTGGCGCGCGAGAGCTTGCGCACGCGACGGCCAAACCACACGCTGGGCAACACGATCAGCACCAGCACACCAAACACCTGAATCATCACGTAGGGGTTGGTGTAGACCAGCATGGCCAGCGCGCCAAAACCCATCACGGCATTGCGCAAGCCCATGCTCAGGGACGAGCCAACCACGGTTTGTACCAGCGTGGTGTCGGTGGTCAGGCGCGACAGCACCTCGCCGGTTTGCGTGGTCTCGAAAAACTCCGGGCTTTGCCGCAGCACGTGCGCGTAAACCGCATTGCGCAGATCGGCCGTGATGCGCTCACCCAGCCAGCTCACCAGATAAAAGCGCGCTGCCGAGAAAAGACCCAAGGCCGTCGCCACGGCAAACAGTTCGAAAAAATGGGTTCGCAGCGCCATCAGCTGCTCCCCCTTGTCGGCCCGTGTCAACCCACCGTCGATCAGGCTGCGCAGCGCCAGCGGAAAAACCAGCGTAGCGCCCGCTGCCAAGGTCAAAAACAGCAGCGCCATGGCAATGCGGGCGCGGTACGGACGCAGAAAGGGCAGGAGACCTGAAAGCGACTTGGGGGAGCCCTTGGCCGGTTGTGCCGCTTCGGTGCGCGACGAGTTTCGGATCGCAGGCTTTGCCGGCTGGGTGGGGGTTAGCATCCGGGAAGTTTAGCGATTCGAGCCGCAGGCTTGGCGGCGCACGCACCGGCTCACGTGCAACGCCAAGTTGGCGCTGCCGATTGAGCCGCGTCCGCGTCGAACCTTGCATCCGGTGATCTTGACGACCTGCAGGTCAGCAATACTGGGATGCCCATCGTGCTCAACCCGCGTATTTCGGCCCGTTGAGCCTTGGATTTTGAATTTGATCCCTCGTGGGCACGCTAAGGACGTTGCGCCAGAAATGCCCGCGATATCGCCAGCGCCGAGCTGATGGCCTGATGCATGTCAAGATAGGCGTACATACCACATCGGCCTATGAAGGTCATATTGTCTCGAGTCAAGCTCTTGTACGCCTTATATAACTCGATATTCTTTCCCGAAATATCCTTGACCGGATAAAAGCGTTCAAATTGATTGTCTGCGTAATCGCAAGGCTCCTCGATGGTCAGCGTGGTAAACGCATTATTGCTGCCGTGGCCGGGTAGATTTTTCCATTCTGTCACCCGGGTAAAGGGTTCGTCGTGAGTAAAGTTGACTGAGGCTACCGGGTAAATTCTCGGGATGGGCAGGTTGAAATGATGAAATTTGACGGAGCGGTATGGCAGACGCCCGAGCGCGTAGTCAAAGTACTCGTCAATCGGCATCGAGTTGAAGACATGAAGAAAATCTGGTTCAGACCGGCGATCAAAGGTAGTCAGCAACTGCAGATCGATATTTGGATGATCAAGAATCTTTTCGAAGGTCTTTGTATAGCCCGCGCTTGGCAAGGCCTGAAATTGATCGTTCGGGAAGTACAGTTCATTCAGATCATCCCGAATCGGAACTCTTTGTAAAATTTCAGGGTCCAGTTCTTCAAGGTCGATACCCCACATTTTTTTACTGTAGGGGCGAAAGAATATGTCAAGCACATGGGCCTCGCCCACAATGTCTCGGGTTTCCCTGTTGACTGGCAGCGTGACCAAACGGCCATCCCGTAGTTGCGCCTTGACTTTGTGCTGGTAAGGTGTCCATTCGGTGAATCTGGAGAGCCAGTCCACCACTTTCATATTGGACGTATGGAACAAATGCGGTCCGTACTGGTGGACACGCAGCCCAATCTCATTGACATAATCAAAGGCATTCCCGCCGACATGCCCGCGCTTGTCAATCACCTTGACAGAAAAACCATATTCTGCAAGTTCGCGTGCAAGCACAGCCCCGGAAAAACCTGCGCCCACAACCAATATTCTTTTGTTCTCACGGTTCAATAGATGGTCCTCATTTCTTGCCCGATACTGTTTGTGACCGGGTGTACCGTTTCAATACGTGCGGCGTGGAGATCGACTGCCGGCAATCCTGCATCAGTAGTTCATCTCGATTGCCGGTGCGTGCTGGGTTCCGTCATGCCCCGCCGAGCTTACAGGTTTCGACGCGTTGGTCCAACGAGATAATTATGCTGGCAGCGAACCGCACCAGCAAACTAACGGTCCGCACGCGCAGGGGGGGGGCAGCGCCTGTGCCAGGTCAGGCATGATTCGGTGTTAATCAGTGTATTTTTTGCTCCGGATCTTTTTTATGACTTCAATCACCGCAGCACCCGCCACATTGACTGTGGATGTTTTGATCGCCGGGGGCGGGCCTTGCGGCTTGATGCTCGCCAACGAACTGGGTCAGCGCGGCATTGCCTGCCTGCTGGTCGATTCCAAGCCTGGCACGGCGTTCAATCCGCAGGCCAATGCCACGCAGGCGCGCACCATGGAGCATTTCAGGCGCCTGGGCTTTGCGCATGAGATTCGGGCCCTTGGCTTGCCGGCCGACCACCCGAGCGATATTGCTTACTTCACCCGTTTTGCGGAATACGAGCTCGCCCGGCTGCGCTTGCCCACGGCGGCGCAGGCGGTGGCTTCGGTCAAAGGCCTCTCAGGCTCCTGGAGCGCGGCCGAGCTGCCGCACCGCGTGTCTCAAAAATATGTCGAGGTGGTGCTGCGCCGCCATGCGGCCAAGTGGCCTGACTGCGAGCTTCGCTACGGCTGGGAGCTGCTGGATTTTCTGGACCATGAGGCCGTTGCGGGCAGCGCTGATTCAGAAGGCGCAGCGAGCCACCCGGTCAGCGCGCGCATCCGGTGTGTGGTTTCCGGGGAGTCGGCGGCGGTGAGGGCACGCTATTTGGTGGGTGCAGACGGGCCGCGCAGCAGCGTGCGCAAGGCCCTGGGTATTGGCTGGGGCGGCAGCAGCGGCGTGCGGCGCGCTTTCATGGGCGGCACCATGTTCGCGGCCTATGTGCGCGCGCCGGCGTTCTACGCCGCCATGCCTCATGACCGGGCCTGGATGTACGTGGCGGTAAACGCCGGACGGCGCGGCTTTGCTTGCACCGTGGACGGGCAGGGCGAGTTTGCTTTTCATGCTGCCGTGCGCGAGGACGAGAACGCTGAAAGCTGGAATGCAGACGACGCCCGGCGGCTTTTTGCCGAGGTCATGGGCACGGCGGTGCCGCTGGAGGTGTTGTCGGTCGGCACCTGGCAGGCCGGCCATGCGCTGGTGGCGCAGCAGTTCCAGCGCGGCCGGGTTTTCATTGCCGGCGACGCGGCGCATCTTTTCACGCCGACCGGCGGTCTGGGCTACAACACGGCGGTGGAAGATGCCGTGAACCTGGGTTGGAAGCTCGCCAGCGTGATCCGCGGCCAAGCGGCGCCCGCCTTGCTGGCCAGTTACGAATCCGAGCGCAAGCCGCTGGCCGAGCGCAACACCGCCTATGCGCGGCAGTTTGCCGACTCGGTCGGGCTGTTTGAGGCCACGCCCTTGCTGGACGAGGACTCAGCGCAAGGCCTGGTCGAGCGCCAGCTTGCGGGCGAGTACCTGAACCGTCATGTGCGGCTTGAGTTCAATATTCCGGGGGTGACCTTTGGCGGGCGTTATGACGCCTCGCCCGTGATCGTACAAGACGGCACGCTGGCGCCGCCGGATGCCGCCAACAGCTACACGCCCAGCGCCTGCCCGGGCGGGCGGCCACCACACGCCTGGCTGGCAGACGGCCGCTCACTGTTTGACACCTTTCACCGCGAATGGACTTTGCTGCAGTTGGGCCCGCAAGCCGCTGATGCGTTGGCCGGGCCCGACGAGCTCGTTGCGCCGGAGGGCGTGACCGCAAGCAAGGAAGCAAGCGACCCGCCCCGGCATTTTCTGAAGGCTGCTGCCAAATTGAAGCTGGACTTGCGGCTGGTGCGCCACGAGTCGCCCGAACTCCTGGCGCTTTACGAAGCGCCGCTGGTGCTGATTCGGCCCGATCAGATCGTGGCCTGGCGCGGACACGACGGGACGGCGGCGGCCGAGGTGCTGGCGCAGGCTTGCGGGTGGATTTAGCTCAGAGCTTCAGCGGCGCAGCGTAGCCCGTCATTTCCAGATAGCCGCGCCCGACGCGCCGGCCGCTGGTGTCCAGCAAGTCGCTCAGGCCTTCCCAATAGACCGTTCCGGTGGATTGGCGGCTGTCTAGCTCTTGTGGGTCAATGACCGCCTTGATGCGAAACAGGCCTGCGGGCGTGCGCAGCGCCCATTCGACCGGGTAGCTGGCTTTTGTCAGGGGGCTTGTCCAGGAGCGCAAGGGCTGGAAGATCACTTCGCCGCGCTTGAAAATGCGCAGTTCGCCCTGCGCCGAACGGTAGGAACCACCGTCCCAGACCGCGCCACCCTCGGCATTTCGCAGGCGGAAGGCGGTCAGCGCGCCGCCGTCGTCCAGGTTCATGCCCGTCCAGTCCCAGCCTATGGCTGCAGGGTGCAGGATTTCCTCGCTCCACTCGTGGTCCAGCCAGGCCTTGCCGGCCACATCAAAAGCCTGGCCGCGCAAGGTGATCCGGCCTTTGGCTTGCAGCTGAGGCAGGCTGTAGTAGTAGCTGGCCTGACGTGGATCAGGGCCTTTGCGTGACAAGCCTTGCTGGCCTTGCAAGATGAGCGGCTGGGTGGTGCTGAACTGCAATTGCAGTTCGAAATCTTGCGCCGGCAAACTGGCCACGTAAACGCCATTCGCCTGGCGCTGCAAGGTCCAGCCGTCCAGCGAAAGCCGGGTGTCTTCGGTGTCGGCCACGGCCATGCCAAAGCCTGCGCGCGCGGCGCGCTGGTCATGCCAGAGCCGCTGGCCTTGCACGTCGGTGACGGCGGCGTGCGCAAAGACCAGTTGCTTTGCGGCGAAGACAGAGTTGAGGCTTTGCGCGGCGTCGATGCGGGTGCGAAAAAAGGTCAGCTGGAAACCAAACTCACGCCGGCCCGGGGCGCTGCTGGCGTGGCCCGTCACGTACCACCATTCAGTGCGCAAGTCGGGGTGGGCGCCAAAGTCACGGGGAAAACGCAGCAGGGGTATGCCCAAGGGGCCGGCGCTTGCCTGCGCGCCCGTTGCTGGATTTGCAAAGCTCGCAAGACTGGCGGCAGTTGACGCGGCTGCGCCCCGTGCGAGCAGCGCGCGCCGGCTCAGCATGCGCCCGTGCCCGTTCTGGCGTGGGCTGGTGCGAAGGCAGGGAATGCGCTGCTGGCCTTGAGGCGTTTGAACGTGAGAGCGCAAAAGTTCATGTGTTGATTCTCGCTGCTTGCATCGCTGCGATGGCGTGGGCATCTTCAGTCGCAGCGCAAAAGCCTGAAATATCGCCCCGACTTACCGCAGTGCTTTGGCCGCATCGCCAAGGCCCGGATCAATGGCCAAACGTTCCTTGCCTGGCATCACGGCTCGCACTGGCATTCTGGAAGGGGGCAGCTGAGCCTGAATTCCTCACCTCTGGGCAAAGCCGGTGAACTGATAGGCCAGCGACAAGCCCACCACCTTGGCCCTGAAGTCGCCTTGCAATGCGCTCATGTAACCGGCAGTTCCCAACACAGACAAGGACTTGGACAGCCGATAGCCGACGCCGGCATTGACCTGACTCACCAAACCGTTGCCAACGGCCAAGCCGCCGCCGCCTGCTGCGCCCACCAGCCCTTCGCTTTCCACAAACCAGTCCGCCGAGAGCGGCGCCTGCGCGCCGACGCCCACCAGGCCCGTCATGTAAGCGCCGGCTTTTCCGGCATAGGCGGCCAGGCCTTGGCCGGTGAGAAAAATCTGCATGCTGTCTTTGGCGCCCGGAAAGAAATAGTCCAGCTGAACGCCAAGGTTGTGAACCGAACTGTCAGCGTTGCTGCTGCGCCAATCAGGACTGCCTTGTCGGTAGGTTTGGCTGACGGTTCGCATGCGCAATCTTTGGGACTCAAAGGGTGCCAAGGCAGACCAGGTGGCGCCATCGACTGCGCCAGGAAGGCCGAACTGATGGTTCAGCTTCAAGGCAAGGCTGCTGGCTTTGAAGCTGGCCGAGGTTGCGCGAACCTGACCCAGCGAGACTTCAAGCGCTGTGCTGCGGCTGATTTTTTGTTGCAAGGCGATCCCGCCGTCGGTCAGGAGTCCGCCGCCGGTGTCCGTGCTGCCACCGCCTGCCGGTCCGGCCGCGGCATGAATCTTCACGGCCGTGCTGGCGCTCAGGGGAAACCGGTATCCGGCCCCCGTAAGGATTTGCATGTAGCCACTGTTGTTGCCGCCCATGGCGCCTTCGGCCTCGATCTTGACGAACCAATGCTTGTCCAGGTAGCTCAACCACTCCACACCCAGCAGTTCCATGCTGCGGTACTGCGCTGCGCCGCCGACCTGAACGACAGAGTCTGGAATCTTGTAGTGCCGGTAGACCAGTGCGAATTCCTGTGGTTTGCTCTGAAGTGGCGTCACATTCGCTGGAGCGGCAACGGGCGTTGTGACCCAGTCGCTTGCGACCAGGCTACTGAAAGCGTATTCATACAGCAAATAGGGCTGCGTGGATTCAATGGCACCCGACGGAAAACGGACATGGCTCAGGCCGATGCCGAGTTTGCCGAAGCGCTGGGTGTCGTAGCGCACACCGGCATGGCCGCGCAGCATCAGACCGCCGCCGGCCAAGGTGGAACTGTCGCCGCCACCGTTTCGCCCCCCGCCGCCGCCCACAAAAAGACCTGCATCCGCATACCAGTCTTTGATGATCTTGCGGTGGACCTCCGCGGCCAGGCCCAGGGTGATGAAGCCGCCGCGCTCCCCACGCAGGGCGCCATAGGAGCCAACGCCGAGTTTGAGTTGCTCATTCACATCAAACAAAAGCGTACCGCCCACCATGCCCATGGTTTCGCCGGCGGGGAGTTTCCAGGTCTCGTTGGTCAAACGCCAGGTGGTGGGCACGACCGGCAATGGATCCTCCGGCAGGCCAGCACGCGGACTTTGCGCAAGGCACGATGCGCACAGGGCCAGCGAGGCGCTGGACAAAGTCAGTTGCCGCAAAGGGAGGCTGGCCAAGGCTGTTTTAAAGTTCATACAAGTCCATCAAAGCCAAACAAGGTCCAACAAAGCCCAACACGCCAGGCAGTCAACTTGCATGGGTGATGAATTGTCTGGCGTTTCTTGGTGATTGCGCAGTTTTTCGCTGCCGCGTTCACTGGCTTGACTGCGCGTATGAAAGCCCTGGTGCACAGCCGGTCTGTTGGCCCATCCCGGCAGAATCGAGCTTCCAATGTGTCAGGATTTACCGGCTTGCTGCGCCCAAGCAGCAAAATGAATCTTTAAGGGAGTTTTCCTGCATGAAGCTTTCAAATCGCGCTGCCTTCACTGCCATCGCTGTCATCGCCGCCATCGCAGTCACCATGGGTGTGTCCACCGCGGCTCATGCCGACTGGGCCCGGATTCAAACCGAAGCCAAAGGTCAGACGGTGTATTTCAATGCGTGGGGTGGCAGTGAAGCGACCAACACCTACATCGCCTGGGCCGCCAAACAGGCCCAAACCCTGTATGGCATCGACGTGCGGCACGTCAAAATCACCGATACCGCCGAGGTGGTCAAGCGTGTTCAAACCGAAGTGGCGGCCGGGCGCAGCAGCGACGGCTCGGTGGACCTGATGTGGGTCAATGGCGAAAACTTCCGCAACCTGAAAAACGGTGGTTTGCTGTTCGGCCCCTGGGCGCAAAGCCTGCCCCACTGGGGTCTGGTCGATTTGAATAAACCCGTACGCACGGATTTTTCGGTGCCCACCGAAGGCTACGAGTCGCCCTGGGGCACAGCCCAACTCACCTTTATCGCAGACCGCGCCAAAACACCTGCGCCGCCACGCTCTGCCGCTGATTTGCTGAGCTTTGCCAAGGCCAACCCGGGGCGCGTCAGTTATCCCAAACCTCCAGACTTTCATGGGACGACCTTTATCAAACAGATGTTGCTGGAGTTGACACCCTATAAAGCGGTTTTGCAGCAGCCCGTCAACCCGGCAGCGTTTGCCACCGCCACCCAGCCGCTGTGGTCCTATCTGGACCAGTTACACCCCAGCCAGTGGCGCAGCGGGAAAACGTTTCCGGCCAACGCCGCCGAGATGCACCGCATGCTCGGCGATGGCGAGCTCAAAATGTCGATCACTTTCAACCCCAACGAAGCAGCCAACCTGATTGCCAGCAAGCAATTGCCCGCCAGCGCCTACAGTTTTGGCTTCTCGGGCGGCACCATAGGCAATGTTCATTTTGTCGCCATCCCCGTCAATGCACGCGCCAAAGCAGGGGCTCAGGTGTTTGCCAATTTCCTGCTTTCTGCCGAGGCGCAGACCCGCAAGGCAGACATCACCGTTTGGGGCGACGGCACGGTGCTGGACATCAGCAAGCTGCCGACTGCTTCACAAGCCCTGATCCGCAAGACGGCACCTGGCGCTTTGTCAGAGGCCGTGCCGACTTTGCCTGAGCCGCACGCCAGTTGGGTAGCGGCATTGGAGGCCGAGTGGCTCAAGCGTTACGGCGCGCGCTGAAGCGAGCGCTGTCACGGGCACCTCACAGTCGCCAGGGGCTTGCGGGGCCATGGCTGGCTGCTTTGCCGATATTGCTGATCTTTGGACCTTTGCTGCCGGGACTCTATTGGGCCCTAAGCCCGGCTTTGGATCCCGCGGTCTGGCAGGCCCTGTGGCTGGATGCCCAGTGGCCGCAGGCCTTGCGCTCAAGCCTGATCTCGAGTGTTCTGGGCACGGTGCTGGCCTGTGGCATGGCGGCCTTGCTGGCCACGCTGCACTACCCCGGTCGGCGGTGGATGTCCCTGCAGCGGCGCTTGCCCCTGCTGCTGGCACTGCCGCATGCCGCATTTGCCGTCGGGCTGTTTTTCTTGCTGGCGCCTTCCGGCTGGCTGGCAAGGGCTGTGGCTTATTTTGTCCAGTGGACCAGCCCGCCCGACTGGGTCACGGTGCAGGACCCCTACGGATTGAGTCTGGCGCTGGCACTGGCCATCAAGGAGAGTTGGTTTTTACTGTGGGTGCTGGCCGCGGTGTTGGGCGAGCAAGCGGTTTCACGTCAGATGGTGATGGCTCGCTCTTTGGGTTACAGCCGCACCCAGACCTGGCGGCTGATCTTGTGGCCGCAGTTGCTGCCGCGCTTGAAGTGGCCCGTGATGGCGGTGTTTGCTTACGGCTTGTCGGTGGTGGACATGGCCCTGATTTTGGGGCCCGGCACACCGCCCACTTTGGCGGTATTGATCTGGCGCTGGCTGACCGATCCCGACCCGGCCTTGCAGGCTCGTGGCAGCGCCTCATCCCTGGTTCTGCTGGTCGTGTTGCTGATGGGCGCAGGGGCTGCGCGCGGCCTGGGCGGCTTGCTCAAACAGATTCAGGCTTATCCCGGAGGGCAGCGCAAGCCGGCTGCGAATGGGCGCTGGTTTCAATGGCACACCCCTTTGTTTATGACGGGTTATGCGGTGGTGGCCGTGCTGCTCATGTGGTCTGTGGCTCAGACCTGGTTTTTCCCGGCCTTGCTGCCCGAGGCCGTGTCGCTCGAGAGTTGGCAGCGGGCCGACTGGACACCGTTTTGGACGACAGGGTGGCTGGCCATGGCGGCGAGTTGGCTGTGTTTGCCGGCGGTGCTGATCTGGCTGGAGTGGGGGCCAAAGCAGTTCAATGCACTGCTCTACCTGCCGCTGATCGTGCCCGCCTTGCCCTTGGTGGCGGGGCAATACGCCGCTTTGCTGCATGTGCATCTGGACGGTACCGCTGTCGCGTTGGTCTGGAGCCACCTGATGTGGGTGCTGCCTTACATGGTGCTCACACTCATCGGGCCCTACCGGGCGTTTGATGCGCGCCTGATGACCAGCGCGCGAGCCCTGGGCTGCTCGCCATGGCGGGCTTGTCTGGCAGTGAAATGGCCGATGCTGCTGCGTCCCATTTTGGCGACGCTGGCTGTCGGGTTTGCGGTGAGCGTGGCGCAATACCTGCCCACCTTGTTTGCGGGCGGTGGCCGTTTTGTCACCGTGACCACTGAAGCCGTGGCGCTGAGTGCCGGTGGCAACCGGCGCGTACTGGCAGTGCAGGCCTTGCTGCAAATTGCCTTGCCCCTGGCCGCTTTCGGGCTGGCTGCATTTGCAGCTTATTGCTTGGGGCGACATCGAAAAGGACTGCGTTGACATGCTGAGCATCCAAAATCTGACGATCTCACACGCCGAAAAGACGCTTTTTGCGGGCTTGTCGCTCGCAGTCGATCAGGGGGAGATCGTGACCCTCACCGGGGTGTCCGGCTCCGGTAAATCGACCCTTCTGAATTGGATCATCGGGGACCTGGACACGAGCTTCTTGGCCACGGGTGCCTTGTGGCTGAACGAGGTGCAATGCGACACTTTGCCCATCGAGGCGCGACACATCGGTCTTTTGTTTCAGGACGATTTGTTGTTTCCCCACCTGAGCGTGGGGCACAACCTGGCATTTGCGCTGCCTGGCACGATCAGAGACGGCAAGGCGCGTCGCCAGCGCGTAGAACAAACGCTGTCCAACATGGGTTTGGCCGGTTTTCATGACCGAGACCCGGCCACGCTTTCCGGCGGCCAGCGGGCACGCGTTAGCCTGATGCGCACATTGCTGGCCGAGCCGCAGGCGCTGTTGCTGGATGAGCCGTTTGGCAAACTGGACGCCGTGTTACGCACCCAGTTTCGTGCCTTTGTGTTCGAGCAAATAAAGCGCCAGGGCATTCCCACCTTGCTGGTGACCCATGACCCGGCCGATGTGCCGCAAGGCGGGCGGGTGATCGATATCAGCGACTGGCAGCACGGCGCTGTTTGATCGCGCGGCTTGGGCGCCGACCGCATGAGCCGGGCTGGATTTGTGGCGGGACTGAGTGCCCAGGGCCTTGCTCCGGGGCCCCGCTCAGGCCGGGTAAGCGCAGCCTTGTGGCTCGGTTTCAAACACCACTTCGCCACTGTCGACATGAACCACGCGTACATGTTGGCGGGTGGGGTCGGCGAGGCTTTTCACCGCGACGGCAACCGCCAGGCCGCGGTCGTTGTAGTACTCGCGCACACTTTGCGGTGGTAACAGGCTGCCGCGCAGGGGCTGGAAACTTTCAATACGGTACTGTG
>CAJAOB010000349.1 GCA_903941205.1 uncultured Burkholderiales bacterium
CGAACAGGCGATCCGCGGCCACGCCGTCGGCCAGAGGCTCGTCAAGACCCAGAACCGTCACACTGGCAGCATCACGCGGCTTGCCAATCGGGCTGGCGGCCTGTCCGCTGCGCACCGCCTGCAAGTCCTCTTCATTGGGATAGCGGCCCAGCAGCACATAGTCGAACACGCGCCGGGCAATCGGTGCCGCATGGGCAGCGCCAAAACCGGCGTTCTCCACCACCAGCGCCAGTGCAATTTGCGGGTTCTCGGCAGGCGCAAAAGCCATGTAAAGCGCATGGTCGCGCTGATGCTCCTCGAGCTTGCGGGCGTCGTATTTTTCTTTCTGCCCGACCGACACCGCCTGGGCCGTGCCGGTCTTGCCCGCGCTCAAATAGCTGGCGCCGGCAAACACGCGGGCCGAGGTGCCGTCTTGCGTCACGCCCACCAGCGCTCGACGGATCACATCGACGTTTTCGGGTTTGAAACCGAGGTCTTCAGGCGGCTCCGGCGCCAGGGGAGAAAGGGCCCGCGTCACGCTGTCCTGGGTGCCGAGAACCAGGCGCGGCTTGTGCTTGACGCCATTGTTGGCCAGCGCCGCAGTGGCCTGCGCCAGTTGCAGCATCGTGAAGGCGTTGTAGCCCTGACCAATGCCCAGCGAGATGGTTTCGCCTGCGTACCATTTTTTCTGCTCGGCCTTTTTATAGGTCTTGCGCTTCCACTCCTGGCTAGGCAACACGCCGCGCACCTCGCCCCCGATATCGATTCCTGTCATCTGGCCAAAACCCAGGGGCTTCATGAAATCATGGATCGCATCGACGCCCAGCTCATTGGCCAGCGAGTAGTAGTACACGTTGCTCGACTTGACAATGCTTTGGTGCATGTCTACCGGTCCCAGGGCCGAGCCGTGGCTGCGGAACTGATGTCCGCCAAAGTTCCAGGAACCGTTGTCATTGGTGATCGCTGCCGGCGAGCGCTTGCCCGCCTCCAGAGCCGCCAGGGCCATGAAAGGCTTGTAGGTAGAGCCTGGCGGGTAGGTGCCGCGCAAGGCCCGGTTCAGCAGTGGCTTGTCGAGGGACTCATTCAAGGCCTGCCAGCTTTCGGTGTCGATGCCATCAACAAAAAGATTCGGGTCAAAGGTCGGCTTGCTGACGAAGGCGAGAACCTCGCCGGTGCGAGGATCCAGCGCCACCAGCGCGCCCCGACGCTCACCGTACATGTCTTCAATCAGCTTTTGCAGCTTGATGTCGATGCTCAGCATGACGGTGTTGCCCGGCGTGGCCGGACTGCTGGCGAGCTTGCGCATGGCTCGCCCGCCCGCCGAAGTCTCGACCTGCTCGACGCCCGTGATGCCGTGCAACTGCCTTTCAAAACTCTGCTCCACGCCGAGCTTGCCGATGTAGTCGGTGCCCCGGTAGTTACCCTCGTCATCACCTTCTTCGATATGTTCCTTCTCGCTCTGGTTGATGCGGCCGATATAGCCCACCACGTGGCTGCCGAGCTGACCAAAGGGGTAGCTGCGAAACAGGCGGGCCTTGATGTCCACGCCGGGGAAGCGAAAGCGCTGGGCAGCAAAACGGGCAACCTCTTCATCGGTCAGCCGGGTGCGGATAGGCAAGGACTCGAAACTCTTGGCTTCTTCCCGGAGTTTCTTGAAGCGGCGCTTATCCCGGGTATGAATCGCGATGACCTCGCCCAGGGCCTCGATGGTGGCATCCAGGTCGGCCACCTTGGACGGCATGATCTCCAGCGTGTAAGCCGAATAATTCGTGGCCAGCACCACGCCGTTGCGGTCCAGGATTAAGCCCCGGTTCGGAACAATCGGGACAATGGCGGTACGGTTGTTTTCAGCTTGCTCGCTTAAGTCCTCATGCCGCACCACTTGCAGGTAAACCAGTCGGGCAGCCAGCAGAAAAAAGGCGCACAGGATCACCAGGCTCACGACGACCACCCGGTCCCGAAAGCGCTTGAGATCAAACTCGACGTTCTTGAGTTCAGTCATCGTGATCGGGCGCTGGATAGACCCCAAATCAAGCAAGTCATGCCAGCCACATAAAAGGCGCAAGAAGCCCCGCGACACGGCGACCGACTGCGTCGGCGCGTGCGGCGCACAGACTCGGCGGGTTCAGCGGCAATGACAAGCTCGGCTCCTGACATTAAAGCGGCCTGTTCTCATCAGGGTCGGGCGCGCGGCGCTGCGGCACCAGCAGCAAGATGCTGGTCAAAGGCCAAAGCGTAGCCTCAAGCACGGGCGCAAGCAGAAAACTCCAGCCCGGAAATGCGTCGCCGTTGACGAGACGGATAGCCAGCTCCACCAGATGCGCAGCAAAGAACAGCGGCAGCACCTGCACGGCTTGCGAGGGCACCGGAAACCACAACAGGCGACGGTGGATCGTGGTCGCAAAAAAACTCAGCGTGGTGTAGGAAAAAGCGTGCTGTCCCAACAGCGCCGTCTGATGCACGTCCACGCCAAGGCCAAACATGAAGGCCAGTCCGATGCCAATTCGCAGCGGCTGATGCACGTTCCAAAATACCAGCACCAGCGCCAGAAAGTCTGGCATCCAGGGAGCGCGACCGAGCGGCAACATGTCCAGCAGCAAGGCCGCCACCAGACTGCTCCAGATAAAGACCGGGCTGGCGGGCAGCAAGAGCTGCTGACCACTGCGCATGATCATGACCGGGTACCCCTTTTGGCCGACGCGGGCAGCGGCGGCTCAGCAGGCCGCGGTGGCAGTTGCGACGACTGCGGCTGCAAAACCATCACGTGCCGCACCCCCGACACCAGCGCCACCGGAACACAGTGGATTCGGGCAAAGGCAGACTCGGCCCGGCGTTCAATTCGGTCGATCCGGGCCACAGGCAAGCCCGGCGGATAAACCCCGTCGACACCACTGGTGGTGAGCAGATCGCCGGACTGCATGTCGGCATTGCTACCCATGAAACGCAGTTCCAGACCACCGCCACCACTGGCGTCGCCGAAGGCCAGGCTACGCAAACCGGTGCGCACGTTAAGGACTGGAATGGCCAAGTCGCGATCAATGATCAGCGTCACCTCGCTGACCAGCGGATGGACCCGTGTGACCTGCCCGAGCACCCCGAATTCGTCAATCACCGGCGACCCCAAGGTAACCCCGCGAGCCATGCCCTTGCTGATGATGACCTTGTGTGTGTAGGGATCTGCGGCGTCGTAGAGCACCTCGGCTGCCACGCCACTGACCTTCAGTCGTTCGCTCAACTCGAGCAAGCTGCGCAGACGCCTGTTTTCAAGAATCAGCTGCTCGACCTGGACTGAGCGCGACGCCTGGGATGCGAGCTTGACAACGGACAGTTCAGACTGCGCCTGCGCGCGCTGCAAGGTGGTGAAGTAATCAAGAAAACCTTGCCCTGCACGCACCGGCTGCATCGCCAGCCACTGCACCGGCAAGAGCACGGTGGCGAGCGTTGCGCGAACCGGCTGCACGATGTTAAAGCGCGAATCAGCAACCATCAAAAACAGCGCGAGCGCACTGAAAATGATCAACTTGGAAAGCGCCGAGGGTCCCTGCTTGAAGAAAGGAGGTGGCGTCCGGTCAAGCGTGCCTAAAGCCATGAATCAGCGCGCGCGATACACCGGAGCAGCAGCCACTGGGAGCGCTTATTCCGACGTGAAGATCGACCCCAGACGCTCCATGCGCTCGAGCGCAATACCGCAGCCACGAACCACACACGTCAGGGGATCTTCGGCGACCAGCACGGGCAGGCCGGTTTCCTCGGCCAGCAGGCGATCGAGGTCGCGCAGCAGCGCGCCGCCGCCGGTCAGCATCATGCCGCGATCTGAAATGTCGGCGCCGAGTTCCGGCGGCGTATGTTCCAGCGCGGTCTTGACGGCCGAGACGATGTTGTTGAGCGGGTCGGTCAGGGCTTCGAGGATCTCGTTGCTTGAAATCGTGAAGCTGCGCGGCACGCCTTCAGACAGGTTGCGGCCCTTGACTTCCATCTCGCGAACTTCAGAGCCGGGAAAGGCCGAACCGATGTTTTTCTTGATGGCTTCTGCCGTCGGCTCGCCGATCAGCATGCCGTAATTGCGGCGGATGTAATTGATGATGGCGTCATCGAAACGGTCGCCGCCCACGCGCACACTGCCTTTGTAGACCATGCCGCCCAGCGAAATCACGCCGACTTCGGTGGTGCCGCCGCCGATGTCCACCACCATCGAGCCGCTGGCCTCAGACACCGGCAAACCGGCGCCAATCGCCGCGGCCATGGGCTCTTCGATCAAATAGACGTCACTGGCGCCAGCGCCCAGGGCGCTTTCGCGAATGGCGCGGCGCTCGACCTGGGTCGAGCCGCAGGGCACGCAAATGATGATGCGAGGGCTGGGGCGAAAGATGCTGCGCGGATGCACCATCTTGATGAACTGCTTGAGCATCTGCTCGGTCACGGTGAAGTCGGCAATCACACCGTCTTTCATGGGCCGGATCGCTTCGATGTTGCCGGGAACCTTGCCAAGCATGGCCTTGGCTTCATGGCCGACAGCCTGGATGGTTTTCTTGCCTTGCGGACCGCCTTCGTGGCGGATGGCAACCACCGAGGGCTCGTCCAGAACGATGCCCCGGTCACGTACAAAAATCAGCGTATTGGCAGTGCCAAGGTCAATCGCCAGGTCGGTCGAAAAGTACCGGCGGAAAGATTCAAACATAGTCAGGGGTCCCATTAGGCGCAGCGGCAAATCATCGCCAGCCCGCCATTTCTTGCATTGATTCCAGCAGGCTTCACACAAAGCCCGTGTCGGTGAAAAAGACCCGAAGCGGCGCGATTTCACAGCGGCGCCGAGTTCGCACCAAAGGCGGGATAATAACGCATCGACCGTTCAACGAGCGCCGACAACGCCGCTCCGGCGTCTTCTTTACACCCCGTTTCAGTTCGATTTTTATGGCCCTGACCTCCCAAGACATCGCCCGCGTGGCCCATTTGGCGCGACTGGCTTTAAGCCCCGGCGAAACCGAGCACGCGCTCGGCCAGCTCAATGGTTTTTTCCACCTCGTTGACCAGATGGCCGCCGTCAACACCGACGGCGTCGAGCCCCTGGCCCACCCGGCCGCAGTGCTCGGCCACGTCGCACTCAGGCTGCGCGAGGATGTGGCCAGCGAGCCCAACCAGCGCGAGGCCAGCCAGGTCAGCGCCCCGGCCGTCGAACGCGGCCTGTTCCTCGTGCCCAAGGTGATCGAATGAGCGCGCTGCACGAACTCTCGGTGGCCCAACTTGCCGCCCGCCTTGCCGCCGGCGACATCTCCAGCCTGGAACTGACCGGGCACTTTTTGACCCGCATCAAGTCAGAAGGCGCCCTGGGCGCGTTTTTAGCAACAGATGCCGACATATCACTGGCGCAGGCCCGCGCCGCCGACGCCCGTCTGGCTGCCGGCGAACGCACGCCGCTGCTGGGCGTGCCGCTGGC
>CAJAOB010000350.1 GCA_903941205.1 uncultured Burkholderiales bacterium
CGGGGGGCAGGGATCCATCCCGGGCTGCGCCCGCTCCGGGCCTGAAGATGGATCCCCGCAGGCGCGAGGATGACGGAAAAGGAGAATGGCTCCCCAGAGTCGCGAGGATGGCGGGCGTGTGCTTTGCCATGGCTGCTACCGAAGCAACACACAGCCCTGAAGCAGCACGCATGCCCGAAACAAAGCGCCTCCCCGATCCCGTTCGCCCTGAGCCTGTCGAAGGGCCTGCGTGCTGGCTGCCGGTGCTTTTTAAAGCTCCGCGCCTTCCACCAAAAAGCGCACGCGCCGCACGCCCTGCCATTCGTCTGCGTCCAGTCTGAAGGCCAGGCGCACCCTTGCGGGCAGGGACTCGGTGCGGCCGAACCAGATGCCGTCTACCGGCTGACCCTGGTGTTTCAGCTTGAGGGACAGGTGCTTTTCACCGACCAGTCGCTGCGACACCACTTCGACTTCTTCGCTGAAAGTCGGCGCTGCAAAGCCCTGGCCCCAGACTTCCTTGTGCAGGGTGTCGACCACGTCGGTGCGTCGGTATTCGGGTGCCAGCGGGCCGTCGGTGTCCAGGCGCCGGGTCAGCGTGGCCGCGTCCAGCCATTCGTGGGCGACTTCTTGCAGGGCTTGCTCGAACACGTCAAAGTGTTCTTCGTCAATGGTGCAGCCGGCCGCCATGGCGTGCCCGCCAAAGCGCAGCAGCACGCCCGGGTGGCGCTTGGCGACCAGGTCGAGCGCGTCGCGCAAATGAAAGCCGGCAATCGAGCGACCCGAGCCTTTTAATTCGTGCTCCTTGCCCGGCGCCTGGCTGGCGGCAAACACAAAGGTCGGGCGGTGCAGCTTGTCTTTGATGCGCGAGGCCACGATGCCGACCACGCCTTCATGAAAGTCCGGGTCAAAAATCGCAATCGCCGGCGGCGGCTCCTCGTCTTCGTCAATCATGGCGTCGGCCGCCAGCTCGGCCTGCTCGCGCATGCCCGCTTCAATGTCACGGCGCTGGCGGTTGATGCCGTCCAGCGTCTTGGCCAGTTCCTCGCCGCGCGCCGGGTCGTCGGTCAGCAGGCATTCAATGCCCAGCGTCATGTCAGACAGCCGACCCGCCGCGTTGATGCGCGGGCCGAGCGCAAAGCCAAAGTCAAAGGCCGTGGCCACATTGGCTTGCCGGCCCGCCGCGGCAAACAGCCCGCTGATGCCGGCTTGCACGGCGCCTGCGCGAATGCGCTTGAGGCCCTGCGCCACCAGCCGGCGGTTGTTCGGGTCCAGCTTCACCACGTCGGCCACCGTGCCCAGCGCCACCAGGGGCAGCAGCGCGTCGAGCTTGGGTTGGCTGGCCGCATCAAACACGCCGCGCTGGCGCAGCTCTGCGCGCAGCGCCAGCAACACATAAAACATCACGCCCACCCCGGCAATCGACTTGCTTTCAAAGCTGCAAGCCGGCTGGTTCGGGTTGACGATCACGTCGGCATCGGGCAAGGCGATGGCGCCGTCCACCAGTGCCGGCAAATGGTGGTCTGTGACCAGCACCTGCATGCCCAGCGCCCGGGCGCGCGCCACCCCGTCCAGGCTGGCAATGCCGTTGTCCACCGTCACCAGCAGCTGCGCACCGCTGGCCTTGACGCGCTCTGAAATGCTGGCCGTCAGGCCGTAGCCGTCCACCACGCGGTCGGGCACCAGGTAAGCCACTTGGGTGAAATTGATCGCTGCGCCCAGCAAACGCAGACCGCGCACCGCCACGGCGCAAGCCGTCGCGCCGTCGCAGTCATAGTCGGCCACGATGCAGATCTGGTGGCCGGCGGCCATGGCGTCAGCCAGCAAGACCGCTGCTTGCGCCGTGCCATGCATGGACGAGGGCGGCAGCAAACGCGCCAGGCCGTCGTCAAGTTCGTCGGCGCTGTGAACGCCGCGCGCCGCATACAACTGCGCCAGCAGCGGATGCACGCCCGCTTGCTGCAAAGCCCAAACACTGCGCGGTGGCGCATCTCTCACGGTGATTTTCATAAGCCTTGCGGTTTCCATTTCTTCGGTGTTTCAGCTCTTTCGCTTCTAGCTTGTAGCTTTTAACTTTTAGCTCTTGGCTTTTAGCGTTCAATTCCTGGGCCCGGGGTCTTGAGGCGCTGTCAGCGTCGATTTTTTACCCCGTCCGCGCGGCAGCCCTGCGCTACAGCGGCTCCAGCCAGCCGAGCAGCGGCCCGGGCTTGAACATGCCGCGGATGCGCGCCTGCCAGCTGACCGGCACGCTCTCGAATGTTTGCGCACCGCGCTCGCCGCACAAAGTCAGTTGCAGCACTTCGCCGGCGGCTTGCCGCGCCAGCAGCCCGCGGGCCAGCGCGTCCACCGCGCCCCAGGCCTCGGCATAAGCCGGCCAGTCGCCGCGCAAGGCAGCGTCAGCCAGCATGCGGGGCGCACTCACGCTGCGGGCCGCGCCCGGCTTGCCGCCAGACGCAGGCAAGGCGCCCGTGCCGCTGAACCAGATCGAATTGACCGGCAACTGCCGCTGCGCGCTGCGCGCCTCATTGACCGGATGCGTGTAAAGCAGCATCTGCATCTCGTTTTGCAGGCGACGCAAGGTTTTGCCTGGCCCGGTGGCCGAGCCGCTGTGCGTGCTGGCCGGCAACCAGGGGTCCACGCTGCGGCCCAGCACGCGGTCCAGCGAAGCCGTTGGCAGCCCGCGAAACACCTCGCCCGTCGCCAGCCAGCGCTGCGGCGCAGCGTCATGCAGCGTGATGCCGTCTTCATTGAAGTAAGGCTGCATCGCCGCCATCAGCGCATGCGAGTCGGCTTCGCTCAAAGCCAGCGCGGCCGGGTCCGTCAGCGTTGCGTGCTCGCGGCCCATGGCCCAGTGGCAAGGCGTCACCCAGGCCCAGGCTTGCGTCTTGGCTGGCAGATTCATGCGGTCAAGTTGCGCCCGCTCCCAAGCCGCCCAAGGAATCAAGCCGTCCAGCAAATCACCCGCCACCAGCCCTTGCACCCGCGCCAGCGATCGCTCATGCGGCGGTGAAAGCGACTGCGCACCCGCAGCGTCCAGCGCCAGCGGCCGCATGCCCTGCAACAGCTTGGCCACATGCCGCGTCTGCTCGGCCGGCATCGCCTTCATGGTGAGCAGCCAGCTGTCGTCGGCGCAAGCGGCGAAAGGCAGGAGCAGGTGAGCGGTTGGGGTGGAGGTGTCGGCGGTGTTCACGGTGTTGGGGGACGGCATGGGGCGATTGTCCGGGAAGCTGGGTAGCAAGGCCTCAAGCCTGTCGGGCTGCTTGCCAAGCCCGCGAGCATCCACCAGTTTTGTTGCTTTAGGAATTAAAAATCAAGGATTTTTATGAATAAAAAGAGTATTTAATAACTCAAACTTTATAGAAAAAGTACTTAATTGGAATAGCATCGGCAGGGTCCGCGTAGACGGGCTGTGTGACTTTTTCCATACCTGAGGCTACCGATGGCGAAATTGCCAAACAAGAAATCTGACTCCAGTGCCACCATCGGCTTTGAAGCCAAGCTCTGGCTCACAGCCGACAAGCTGCGCAACAACATGGACGCGGGCGAATACAAGCACGTCGTGCTGGGCCTCATCTTTTTAAAATACATCTCAGACAGCTTTGAGGCCCACCGCGCCAAGCTGCTCGAAGGGCATGGCGACTACGCCGGGGCCAACCCCGAAGACGCTGACGAATACCGCGCTGAAAACGTCTTTTGGGTACCGCAAGTCGCCCGCTGGAGCCACTTGCAAGCCAGTGCCAAGCTGCCCGCCGTCGGCAAACTGGTAGACGACGCCATGGTCGCCATTGAGCGCGACAACCCCCGTCTTAAAGGCGTGCTGCCCAAAGACTACGCCCGCCCCGCGCTAGACAAGCAGCGCCTGGGCGAGCTGATCGACCTGATCGCCACCATCGAACTCACCGCCGCCAGTGAAGGCGAAAAAACCCACCGCTCGGTAGACCTGCTGGGCCGCGTGTACGAATACTTCCTCACCCGCTTTGCCAGCGCCGAAGGCAAAAACGGCGGCCAGTTTTACACCCCCAGTTGCGTGGTGCGCTGCCTGGTGGAAATGCTCGCGCCCTACAAAGGCCGCATTTATGACCCAGCCTGCGGGTCTGGGGGTATGTTTGTGCAATCTGAGAAATTCGTCGAAAGCCACGGCGGCAAGGTGGGCGACATCAGCATCTACGGGCAAGAGAGCAACGCCACCACCCGCCGCCTGGCCATCATGAACCTGGCCCTGCGCGGCATTGAAGCCGACTTTGGCGAGACGCAAGAAGACAGCTTCAAGCGCGACCTGCACCCGGACTTGCGCGCCGACTACGTGCTGGCCAACCCGCCCTTTAACGACAGCGACTGGCACCGCCGCGACGACGACGTGCGCTGGCAATACGGCGTGCCGCCCAAAGGCAACGCCAACTTTGCCTGGGTGCAGCACTTCATCTACCACCTGGCGCCCCAGGGCATGGCCGGCTTTGTGCTGGCCAACGGCAGCATGTCTTCCAACCAGTCAGGCGAGGGCGACATACGCCGCGCCATCATCGAAGCCGATTTGGTGGACTGTATGGTGGCATTGCCGGGCCAGCTTTTTTACAGCACCCAAATACCCGTGTGCCTGTGGTTTGTGGCCAAACACAAAGGGGCAGACAAAGCCCGCGGCCTGCGCGACAGGCGCGGCCACACCCTGTTTATCGACGCCCGCAAGATGGGCACCCTGATAGACCGCGTGCACCGCGAACTGACCGAAGAAGACCTGCACAAGATCACCAGCACCTACCAAGCCTGGCGTGCCGCCAGCCCCGCTACGCACTACCTAGATGTGCCCGGTTTTTGCAAAAGCGCCAGCACCGCCGAGATCGCCGCCCACGGCCACGTGCTTACGCCCGGCCGCTATGTGGGCGCAGAAGCGGTGGAAGACGAAGGCGAACCGTTTGAAGAAAAAATGCCCCGCCTGGTGGCCGAGTTAGAGGCGCTGTTTGCCGAGTCGGCAGCGCTGGAAGAAACGATCAGGGGGAATTGGCGGGGAATGGGCTATGGCCGCTGAGACCGCCCAAAAAGATACCCCGGCTCCAGTCACCGTCGCGAAGGGCGGGAGAGGGAGTTCCGGGGTCTATGCACAAAATTCTACACAGAAATTCCAGGACGCGGCAGAATTTTTTGAGCAATTTCAACAAGCGCTATCTCCGGCACGACTAGCCGCCTACAAAGGAGAGCCTGCCCAAGGCTTGACTGAGGAAAGTCTGGCGATGGCGCGCTATCTGCTGAACATGGCCCTTTGTGAAAGCCTTTATGCCTCATTGCATTTGTGCGAAATTGGCTTGCGTAATGCCATTCACCGTGAACTGACGAAGCAAACGCGACAGGAGAATTGGTTCGATTGCCCAGCGTTTCAATTGAAACAACGAGCGAGAAATGAAATCGAAGAGGCCAAGCAGAAAGTCGCGCGGGAGCAAAAGCCGATTACGCCCGATAGCGTCATTTCAAGTCTCAATTTTGGATTCTGGACGAACCTTTTCGATAGTCATTACGTCCAGTACACAAAATTTTTACCTGCAGGCATCAAGGGAGTGTTCCCCCACCTGCCCAAGAGCCAGCATCACATCAAAGATCGCAGAGCTGATCTGGAAAAGATCCGCCAACTACGAAACCGGGTTTTTCATCACGAACGCATCATCCACTGGAAGGACCTCGACAGCCGCCACCAGCAAATTCTTGACGTGCTCGGCTGGATAAATCCGTCACTTCAGCACATGGTGCAGGCGGTGGACCGGTTCGCAGACTTGCGCCACGCAGGCTTGAAGCCTTGGATCGCAATTGTTCAAGCGAACTTGCAGGGGGTGGGCTATGGCCGCTGATTGGTTTCAAACAACAGTGGGCAATTATTGCCCTTTCCTGTACGGCAAAGGCCTTCCCAGAGAAAAGCGAATCCATGGAAATATTCCAGTTGTGAGTTCAGCTGGCGTATCAGGCTTACATGACCAAGCGCTGGTTCAAAGCAAGGGGGTCGTGATAGGGCGTAAAGGAACGGTCGGCAGCATCACTTATTGCGATAAACCCTTCTGGCCTATTGATACTACTTTTTATATTCCTGACGAACCTGAGAAAAGAGATGTCAGGTTCACCTACTACTTGCTGAAAACAATCGGTCTGGAAACCATGAACTCGGACAGTGCAGTGCCCGGCCTAAATAGGAATAACGCTCACGCAGCCGAAATAAAAATCCCACCCCTCGCCGAGCAAAAACGCATCGCCTCCATCCTCGGCGCACTAGACGACAAAATCGAACTCAACCGCCGCATGAACGCCAAGCTGGAAGACATGGCGCGCGCGCTCTTCAAAAGCTGGTTCGTGGACTTCGACCCCGTCCGCGCCAAACTCGACGGCCGCCCACCCGCAGGCATGGACGCCGCCAC
>CAJAOB010000351.1 GCA_903941205.1 uncultured Burkholderiales bacterium
CATGCTTGGACTGTAGCAAGCCCGGCCGCATTCGGGTCCTTCAGGTCGTAAAACCCCGCTGCGCTGGCAAGCCTGCTGGCATAAACTGAGCGCCCCACAACAAAAAGGATCTCCATGAGCGCCACCCTGTCCCGAGCCGTGCGTATCGACGCCCACGGCGGCCCCGAAAAACTCCAGTTGGTTGAAGTCACCGTGGGCGACCCCGGACCCGGCGAGATTCGCATTCGGCACAAGGCCGTGGGCCTGAATTACATCGACGTCTACCAGCGTGCGGGCTTGTATGCGCTGCCCATGCCCTTGCAGCTTGGCATGGAGGCCTCGGGCGTGATCGATGCGGTGGGCGAGGGGGTCACGCACTTGCAAGTGGGCGACCGTGCGGCCTACGCCAGCCAGCCACCCGGCAGTTACTGCGAAGTGCGCGTGATGCCGGCCAAGTGCGTGTGCAAACTGCCAGATGCCATTTCTTTTGAAACCGGCGCGGCCATGATGCTCAAGGGCCTGACGGTGCAGTACCTGCTCAAAGGCACGCAGCCGCAGGGCGGCCTCAAGACCGGTGACTTTGTGTTGTTTCATGCCGCTGCCGGCGGTGTGGGCCTGATCGCCTGCCAGTGGGCGCGAGCCATGGGCCTGCAACTGATTGGCACCGCGGGCTCTGACGCCAAGTGTGCGCTGGCCAAAGAAAACGGCGCCGCCTTCACCATCAATTACGCCAAGGAAGACTTTGTCACCCGCGTCAAAGAGATCACCGGCGGTGCCGGCGTGAAGGTGGTTTATGACTCGGTGGGCAAGGACACTTTCCTCAAGTCGCTCGACTGCGTACAGCCCTTTGGTCTGGTCGCCAACTTTGGCAATGCCTCGGGCAAGGTTGAACCACTGGACCTCGGCCTGCTGGCCGCCAAGGGCTCGCTTTATGTGTCGCGCCCCACGCTGTTCACCCACATCGCCACGCGCGAGCGCACCCAAGCCATGGCAGATGATTTATTTGGCATGGTCACCAGCGGCAAGGTCAAGATCGCCATCGACCAGACTTTCCCGCTGGCCGAAGTGGCCGAAGCCCACCGCTCGCTAGAAGCCCGCAAGACAACGGGCTGCACCATTCTGACGCTCTAGCCGTCCGGGCACTGCGGCGCAGACGACGAAAAGAGTCATCAAAATGATGCGGCGCCGTGACAAAGCAAGCGGTCGGTTCGTGCTGGGCCCGCTTGCGGCTCTGGCCTTTCTTGCCGGCGCCTGCGCGCAGGCGCAGGACAGCCCGGCCGGCATGACGGCGGCGCAGGTCTGGCGCGCGACTTCGCGCCTGGGTTATGCGCCCACGCCGGCCTTCATGCCGCCCGCCGGTGTCTCGCCTGTCGACTGGAGTCGCCAGCAACTGGCTGCGGCGCGCGCTGACAGCCAGCGCGCGCCGCGCATGCCGGCCGAGTCGGCGTGGACCACAGTCAGCCAAGCGATGACGCTGCCCATGGCCGACATCCTCGCGGGTGTTCTGGCCGAGCGCGAGCAGCGCAAGCTCTTGCAGCAAGCGGTGGTGGAGCCGCCTGCCGGACCGGGCTCGTCTGCACCCGCGGACGCCCGCAATTTCACGCCTGACATGCGCCGGGGCGCGGCAGCGTGGCGCTTGATGGCCTGCAGCGATCCGGCGCTGGAAAATCCTTTGCTGGCCCGCATGACCGAGTTCTGGTTCAACCATTTCAACGTTTTTGCCGGCAAGGGCCAGGTCGGCCCCTTCGTCGGCCATTACCTGCTCAACGCGATTCGCCCCCACGCGCTGGGACGCTTTGAAGACCTCTTGCTGGCCAGCGCCCGCCATCCGGCCATGCTTTTCTACCTTGACCAGACCCAGAGCAAGAGCCGCGGGCTGAACGAAAACTATGCCCGCGAGGTGATGGAGTTGCACACGCTGGGCGTTGACGGCGGCTATGCGCAAGCCGATGTGCGTGAGCTGGCGCGCATCCTGACCGGCTGGACCGTGGACGTCAACGGCGGCACCGGTTTTCGCTTTGCCGAGCGCCAGCACGACAAGGACTCCAAGCAGTTCATGGGCCGCTTGTATGTCAACCAGGGCTTGTACGAGGGTGAGGAGGCGCTTCGGTATCTGGCGCGCCAGCCAGCCACGGCCAAGCGGATTTCCATGCGCCTGGCGCGCTTTTTTGTCAGCGATCATCCCCCGCAGGCACTGGTCAATCGTCTGGTCCGGGTCTTTCTGTCGTCTCAAGGGAATATGCAGGCCATGATGAATGCGCTGATCGAGTCGCCCGAGTTCTGGGCCGCCGACCAGGCACTTTTTAAAACGCCGCTGGACTTTGCCTGCTCGGCGCTGGCCGTCGGCGGCGGTGTGCGCGAGCGCCGCGATCTGGCGCAGAGCCTGGCTTTCCTGTCACAAGCCGGTCAGCCCATGAACGGCTGGCAAACGCCGGACGGCTACAGCACGGACGCCGCCACCTGGCTGGCGCCCGAAGCGCTGACGCGGCGTGCCGACCATGCGCTGAATCTGGCGCAGCGCATGGCCGAGCCCGACTACCTGAACCCGTTTCTGAGCAGCAGCACGCGCGAGCGGGTCGGTCGGGAAGACCTTCCCCTGCGCACCGGCCTGATGCTGGCCAGTCCCGAGTTCATGCGCAAATGACACCCAACGCGTCAAAAGGCGTCAAACCGCAAACTGCAAACTGCAAACCGACCATGAACCCGTCTTTCAAGCCATTTTTTGGCGGCGCTTTCGATCCGCCGTCAAGCCTGCTCCACAGTCAGCGCCGCAGCTTTCTGCGCCTGGGCGCCGGCTCGGCCTTCTCTGCAATCTCTGCCATCTCGGGGTTAGGCCTGTCTGCGGGCTCCTCAGCATGGGCGGCGGAGCTTGCCAGCCTGAGCGGAGCTTCAGCCCTGGACGGCGGCCGGCTGGTGCTGGTTTTTCTGCGTGGCGCTTGCGACGGACTCTCGGTTCTGGTGCCCTACGCCGACCCCAACTACCGGTCCCTGCGCCCGAACATTGCGATTGCAGCGCCCGACGCAAGTGCTGCGACGGCGCTCAGGCTGGACGCCACTTTTGCGCTGCATCCGGCGCTCGGCTTGCTGCATCCGCTGTGGCAGCAGGGCGTGCTGGCTTTTGTGCCCGCGGCTGGCTTGCCCAAGCCCAATCGCTCGCACTTTGATGCGCAATACGAAATGGAAATCGCGCAGTCTGGCAAGACCAGTCGCGCGCCCGGCTGGTTGAACCAGACCGCCAGCCTGGCGCCGGACGCCACTGAGCTTGCGCTGGCGCTGGGCGTTGGCGAAGCCAATCCCGCCATCCTCGGCGGGCCGGCAAGCGTCAGACTGATTCCGCGCGGGCAAGCCGCCGAGCGTGTCGGGGTGCTGGGCAACGAGCGCGCCCGCCAGGCCCTGCTGGACCTGTATGCCGGCGACGATGTTTTGGCGCAGGCTTTTCGCCAGGGCGCGGCCAGCCGGCAGCAAAGCGCGCAGGAACTCATGAGCCAAAAGGCGAATCCCCTGAATCCGGCCATGGCGCCAGAGGCCGCCCTGGCGAGCCGCCGCCTCGACCGCGACGGAACACCCGCCAGCGCTCAGGCACAAGCCGCCCAGATGGCTGCGGCCAGCAACGGTGCACCTGACCCGGTCGGCCTGACGCTGGACGCGCAGCACCTTGGCACGCTGATGCGCAACAACCGGCGCTTGCGCCTGGGCTTTTTGTCGGCCGGCGGCTGGGACACGCACGCCAACCAGGGCGCGGCCACCGGGCAACTGGCCAATCGGCTCGGGGATCTCGCGCGAGGTCTGGCGCAGCTCAGGCAAGACTTTTCGGAGCCCGGCGACGTGATCGTGGTGATGAGCGAGTTCGGCCGCACCAGCGCCGAAAACGGCACCCGTGGCACCGATCACGGCTTTGGCAATGCGATGTGGCTGATCGGCAACCGGGTGGCGGGTGGCCGCTGGCATGGCGAGTGGACCGGGCTGGCGCGCGGCAACCTCAATGAAGGCCGGGATTTGCCGGCCCATCACGACTACCGCGCCGTACTGGCGCAGGTGCTGCGCGGCAGCTTCGGCTTGAGCGACCGGGCGCTGGCCACCGTGCTGCCGCAGACCTCCTGGGATGTGCGGCTTGACGGGCTGCTGAAGAAAGCCTGATCCCTCGAAGCGTTTTACCGCCGCGCGGGCCTTGGTGGCTGTCTTGGCTGCGGGGCTTGCGGCCAGCCGCAGCGCTTCAGCGCGAGCGCCGAACCCGCAGCAACTCGTCCAGAATCAGGCAAACCGCGCCGACCGAGATCGCGCTGTCGGCGATATTGAAGGCGGGGAAGTGGACGCCGGCGTAGTGAAAATCCAGAAAATCCACCACATAGCCGTGCAGCAACCGGTCAATCACATTGCCCACGGCGCCGCCCAGAATGCAGGCCAAGGCAAACGAAAACAGCTTTTGCCCCGGGTGCGAGCGCAGCAGGTAGATGATGAACACGGCCGCGCCCAGGCCGACCACCGTGAAGAACCAGCGCTGCCAGCCGGAGGCTGAAGCCAGAAACGAGAACGCTGCACCGCTGTTGTGGACCCGCACGATGTTGAAGAAACTCGTGACCGGGCTCGAATCACCGAGCTGGTAGTAGCCCAGGATCAGCACTTTGGTGAACTGGTCGGCGATCAGCAGCAGCAGCGCCAGGCCCAGCCAGGGCAGCAGCGCGCCGCGTGATTTTTGCAGGCTGACGCGGGCCATCAGGCAAAGTGGCGGTGTTCGCCCGCGCCGTAAAGGTTGCTGGTGCAGCGCCCGCAAATCGTCGGGTGCGCGGCGTCATGGCCGACGTCGTCCCGGTAGTGCCAGCAGCGCTCGCATTTGGCGCTGGCACTGGTGGATGACTGCACTGACAGCGCTTCGGCCGCCTCCAGTTTCAGCACCGAGGTGATGAAGACAAACTTCAGGTCCTCGCCCAAGCTACTGAGCACCGCGTGGTCATCGGCGCTGACGCCCAGCGTGACTTCGGCCTGCAGGGAAGAACCCACCTTGCCGTCAGTACGCAGGGCTTCAATGTCCTTGTTGACGATGTCGCGCAACTCGCGGATGCGCCCCCACTTGGCCAGCAGCGCGGCGTCGGGCACGCCAAACTCGGCGTAGGTTTCCATGAAGATGGATTCGGACGCGCCGAAGGTTGCCCAGGCCTCTTCTGCGGTGAAGCTCAAAAAGGGCGCCATCCAGCGGAGCATGGCGTGGGTGATCTGGTGCAGGGCGGTTTGCGCGCTGCGCCGGGCCAGCGACTTGGGCGCGCTGGTGTAGAGCCGGTCCTTGAGCACGTCGAGGTAAAACGAGCCCAGGTCTTCGCTGCAATAAATCTGCAGCTTGGAGACCACCGGGTGAAATTCATACACCTCGTAGTGCGCCAGGATGTCGGCTTGCAACTCGGCCGCGCGGCTCAAGGCGTAGCGGTCGATCTCCAGCATCTGCGCCAGCGGCACGCTGTCGGTAGCCGGGTTGAAGTCGCTCACGTTGGCCAGCAAAAAGCGCAGCGTGTTGCGGATGCGGCGGTAGGCGTCCACCACGCGCGCCAGAATCTTGTCGTCAATGCCCAGGTCGCCCGAGTAGTCGGTCGAGGCGCACCACAGGCGAATGATTTCGGCGCCCAGCTTGTCGCTGACTTCCTGCGGCGCGACCACATTGCCTTCGCTCTTGCTCATTTTGCGGCCCTTGCCGTCCACGGTGAAGCCGTGCGTCAGCAGCCCTTTGTAGGGCGCGTGGTCGTACATGGCGCAAGAGGTCAGCAGCGAGGAATGGAACCAGCCGCGGTGCTGGTCATGGCCTTCGAGGTACAGGTCGGCCGGCCAGGTCGATTGGGCTGCATGGCTGTGGCGCAGCACGTGGTCGTGCGTGGTGCCGGAGTCAAACCAGACGTCCAGGATGTCGGTGCTCTTGAGGTAGTCGGGCGCGTCGGCGCCGATGATGGATTCGGGCGTGGCCTTGCTCCAGGCTTCGATGCCACCGGCTTCCACCATGGCGGCAGCCTGGTCCATGATCTCCATGGTGCGCGGGTGCAGCTCGCCGGTGGCGGTGTGGATGAAAAAGGGCAGCGGCACGCCCCAGTTGCGCTGGCGGCTGATGCACCAGTCGGGCCGGCCGGCGATCATGTCGCGCAGGCGGGTTTTGCCATTTTCGGGGTAGAACTGTGTCTCCTCAATCGCGTTGAGTGCCAGCTCTCGCAAGGTCTTCGCGGCCTTGTCTTTGGCGAAAACGCCTTCGTTGCCTTTGCTTTCGGCGTCCATGCGGATGAACCACTGGGCTGCCGCGCGGTAGATCACCGGCGTCTTGTGGCGCCAGCAATGCGGGTAGCTGTGAACGATGTCGTGGGTTGCAAACAGACGGCCGTGCTCGCGCAGCTTGTCAATCACCAGCGGTGCGGCTTTCCAGATGTTCAGGCCGCCGAAGAAAGGCAGATCGTCGACATAGCGGCCGTTGCCCTGCACCGGGTTGAGGATGTCGTCATAGGCGATGCCATTGGCGACGCAGGAGTTAAAGTCTTCCACGCCGTAAGCGGGCGAGGAATGCACGATGCCGGTGCCGTCGTCCGCGGTGGCGTAGTCGGCCAGAAAAACCGGCGACAGGCGCTTGTAGCCATAGACGCCGTGCTCATCGGCCACATCGTGCAGCGGATGCTTGAAGTTGATGAGGCCTAGCTTTTCGCCCAGCGTGGTGGCCAGCACCGTGCCGGTCAGCGCGTAGCGCGCCAGGCATTTTTCGACCAGCACCGAGGCCAGTACCAAGAGGCCGCGTTCGGTGTCGACCAGCGCGTACTCGAGCGCCGAGTTCAGGTTCAGCGCCTGGTTGGCCGGAATGGTCCAGGCGGTGGTGGTCCAGATGACGGCAAAGGCTTCTTTGGCGAGGCTTGTCAGGCCAAAGGCGGCAGCCAGTTTGTCGGGTTCGGCGCAGGCAAAGCCGACATCCAGCGTCTGCGACTTCTTGTCGGCGTACTCGATCTCGAACTCGGCCAGTGAAGAGCCGCAGTCAAAACACCAGTACACGGGCTTGAGGCCGCGGTACACAAAGCCGCGTTCCATGATGCGTTTGAGCGCACGAATTTCATTGGCCTCGTTGCCGAAATCCATGGTGCGGTACGGGTTGTCCCATTCGCCCAGCACGCCCAGGCGCTTGAAGTCGCTCATCTGGCCGGCGATTTGCTCGGTGGCA
>CAJAOB010000352.1 GCA_903941205.1 uncultured Burkholderiales bacterium
CCGCCTCGGCGGGTTTTTTCATGGCGCGCCCAGCCCGCGTACCTTTCTGGCTGGTCGAGCCGGTTTCTTGGGTGACTTGCTCGCTTGCAGGGCGTGTTGCCGAGCGTTTGTCTTCGCGCGGCTGTAAGACCTGGCCCACAGGTATCTAGCCCTTTGACTGATACCTCATCTGGGCTTGCCAGGGCACCATCAATTTGTTCCAGCAAAACACGCAAACTTCGCAAGGCATTGAAAAGTATCGGCCCATTGGCGGACCCTTGGCAGTGAGCGCGTGTGGGTTTCCGCTGGGCTTTTCTTGAAACTCGAAAGGATTCGGAATGTTTTCAATTCATCTTCTCCCGGGTCAGGAAGTACCTATCGGTCCCAAAGAGCCGTCGGAGTCGCGCGCTAGCAAACGCGGCAGGGACCTTCCGCACCCTCGCTTTGCCTGACGGATCACCGGTATCAGCTTGCAGCTTGAAGGTACTGACTTACCGGTTGTCAGTGGGCTCCTCGCCAGTTTCTACCGGCGTACCTTGGTTTGAAGGATGCACATGAAGACAGACCTTGTGCAGCGTTACGAGACTTTGCGTGCCCGCCTTCAGGGTCTGATGTTGCAGCCCGACAGGGATATGGCGGCTGTTGACAGCTTGATCGCCGAGCTTGCGCGCGTGCAGATCGAAATCAAGGCTGAACTCGGGGTCAGGGGCAACAATCCGAATGAATGAAGGCATGAGTGCTGCAAGCTACAGTCGGTTGTCTTGTGCGCGAGCTCCAGATAAAAAATTTAGAACTGAATTGAAAAACTCACGACCGTCCCAGTGCCTGATCGGCAGACCATCCAGTTCCTTTGGCTCATGCCAGAAATACGCGCCCGTCACGTCCCAAGCCAGATCTTTGAGGCTCGCTTGGTGACCAGACCGATACCGGCCTGAATACTCCTTGGCTGCGCCCATGGCGACGCTGGACCAGAAGCCGTGGTTTGATTGGCCGGGTTCGTATGCAACAAGATAGGCGATCGCGGCCGAACCGGCGAAGAGCAGATTCTTGTTTTCCCCTTTCCATGGATCCGCGCGGGAAGGTTTGGAATGCAAGGTCATCAAGACGCAGGCCGCGCAGGTCAGCAGCGCTGGAAATTTTCACCCAATGCACGCTTTTCCCATGAGTCTTCAGCGCGTTCTGGACGCCGCCCGGGTGATGATGAATCACAAGACTCCGATCTCGGGAAGCGCTGGCGATGATGGCTTGAGCGTCATTTTCCGCAGGCCTTTGCGCCAGCCCTGACGTTCTCCGCGGCCCTGCCTTGGACGCGCTATCAGACAGCGCGGCAGATTTCGCGACAGGCCAGATAAGGTGTTTGTTCCGGCATCTCACGCGCGCACTGACCGGGTTTTCACCATAATCGTCCCCAAACGCAGGAACAGCCCCGCAGTTTCATGTGCTCTACGAGAAGGCTAATTTGGACAAGAAAATCACGCTCAGCGTCGCGCCGATGATGGATTGGACGGACCGTCATTGCCGTTACTTTCATCGCCTATTAACGCGCCGTGCGCTGCTCTACACCGAGATGGTGACCACGGGCGCGCTGCTGCATGGCGATGTGCCGCGGCATTTGCGGTTCAACGCCGAAGAACACCCGCTGGCCCTGCAACTCGGCGGCAGCGAGCCGGCCGAATTGGCTCAAGCGGCTCGGCTTGGCCGAGACTGGGCTTACGACGAGATCAACCTCAATTGCGGTTGCCCGAGCGAGCGCGTCCAGCGCGGTGCCTTTGGCGCTTGCCTGATGGCCGAGCCCAAGCTCGTGGCCGACGGTGTCAGGGCCATGTGCGATGCGGTGAGCTTGCCGATCACGGTCAAGCACCGTATTGGCATTGACAAGGGCGAGAGCTACGGGTTTGTTCGTGATTTCGTGGGAACGGTCAGCGAGGCGGGTTGCCAGACCTTCATCGTCCACGCCCGCAACGCCTGGCTGCAAGGTCTTTCGCCCAAAGAAAACCGTGAAGTCCCTCCCTTGCGTTATGAGTTCGTGCACCAGCTCAAGAATGATTTTCCGCAGCTTCAAATCATGATCAACGGAGGCATCAGCACCGCCGCTCAGGTGCATCAGCAACTCGCGCATGTCGACGGTGTCATGGTGGGCCGCGAGGCCTATCACAACCCTTGGTGGCTGGCCTCCTGGGATGCCGATTTTTTAGGTGAGGCTGCACCGCAGGAGCCACTGACGCGCGAACGCGTGGAGTCGCAGATGGTGGACTATATGGAGCGCGAGGCTGCTTTGCATGGCACGCCCTGGAGTTCGATTGCACGCCACATGCTCGGCTTGCGCCACGGCCTGGCGGGCTCGCGCCGCTGGCGTCAGGTCTGGAGCGACCACAAGCTCAAGGCCTTGCCGCCACGCGAGGTGATGACGCTGGCGCAAGGGACATCGCAAGGTGCCTGAACCTGCCGGGTTCGGGCTTTTGATTTTTCAGGCCGGGCTGGTGCGGGCCCGCGCCACGCCGGGCCCGGGCAGCAGCATCAGGGCGGCAAAGCCAATGAGGCCGAGCGCGGCCGAAAACCACAGCGCGCCGCCGCCAAAGCGGTCAATCGCCAGGCCAAACAGGTAGGGCGACAAAGCCTGTGCAAATCGCGCCGGCACCATCAGCAGGCCCTGGCGCAGGCCGTAATCCTTGGCGCCAAACAAGACCAGGGGCAAGGTGCCCTTGGCAATCGTCAGCACGCCGTTGCCGGCGCCGTGCAGCAGCGTGAAGGCGGCGCCGGCAGGCACACCCAGCAGCAAAAAAGCCAGTGCGCCCAGGCTGTGCATGGCGCCTGCCACGCGGGCCGAAACGACCGGATGGACCTGGCGCAGCAAGCCGTATTCAAGCAAGCGCCCGGCCACTTGCGCCGGCCCGACCAGTCCGGCCAGCACCAGCGCCGCGGTCAGCGGAACGCCTTGCGCTTGCAGCAAGCGTGGCAAATGCGCGGCCATGGCGGTGCTGATGAACCAGGTGATGGCGAAGACCAATGCCAGCAGCACGGCCGACCGGGTGGCGCTGGTTGGGGTGTTTGTGACTGGCAGCGCCGCAGCCACAGGCCCGGTTGATGCGGCGCCGGGGGAAGCAGGGTCAGTCAGCAAAGGCGCGATCTTCTCGGGCTCGTCGTCCGGTGTTCTGGCCAGCTGGCCGTACAAGGGCAGCCCGAGCAGCAGGTGCAATGCCGCCCAGGTCAGGCAGGCGCTGCGCCAGCCCCATTGCAGTTCCAGCCAGGCCGAGAGCGGCCAGCCAATGGTGCTCGCAAACCCGGCCATCAAGGTGATACCCGTGATGGCGCTGCGCGAACGCTGCCCGTACAAATGCACCAGGCTTGCAAATGCGGCCTCGTACAAGCCGGCGGCCATGGCGACGCCCAGAACGCCCCAGGCCAGGAACAGCCCTGTCGGGCCTTGTGCGCAGGCAATGCCCGTCAGTGCGAGCGCAAACACCAGGCTATTGAGCATGAGAACGCGTCTGCCGCCGTAGCGGTCAATCGCTTTGCCGGCGATCGGGCCCAGAACGGCAGAAACCACAAGCGCCGCTGAAAACGCCGCAAAGATCAGCGAGACGCTGACGCCCAAGTCCCGCGCCATGGACGCGGCGAGCATGGCCGGCAGGTAGTAGCTTGAAGCCCAGGCCAGCGTTTGCGCCAGGCCCAGACAGGTGACGGTGCGCGTCTGGCTTGTCGTCATCGAAGGGGCGCGGAGCGTTTTTGTTTGGCTGTAAACCAGTGGGGCGTGCGGTTGATGATGGCCACCAGCGACAGCATCACCGGCACTTCGACCAGCACGCCGACCACGGTGGCCAGCGCCGCGCCGGAGTGCAGGCCAAACAGCGAAATGGCCACGGCCACTGCCAGTTCAAAAAAGTTCGAGGTACCGATCAGGCTGGCCGGTCCGGCGATGTCATGCGGCAAGCGCAAGGCTTTGGCGGCAAGGTAGCTGAGGACGAAAATGCCGTAGCTTTGAATGATCAGGGGCAGCGCAATCATGGCGATCACCAGCGGTTCGGCAAGCAGCGTGCCCGCCTGAAAACCGAAGAGCAGTACCACGGTGGCCAGCAAACCGCCGACCGACCAGGGCTTGAGCCGGGCCACGAAATCTGCCACTGCGTGCTGCGACCGGCGCTGCAAGGCATGGCGCGTAGCCATGCCGGCGGCCAGCGGCAGCACCACGTACAACAGCGTTGACAGCAGCAGTGTTTCCCAGGGCACGGTGATGTCGGTCACGCCCAGCAAGAATGCGGCAATCGGCGCAAAGGCAATCACCATGATCAGGTCATTGACCGCCACCTGGACCAGCGTGTAGCCGGCGTCGCCCTTGACCAGCGCACTCCAGACAAAGACCATGGCGGTGCAGGGCGCCACGCCGAGCAGGATCATGCCGGCGATGTATTGCGTGGCGGTCTGCGGATCCACCCAGGGTGCAAAAATAGTTTTGAAGAACACAACCCCCAGCAGCGCCATGGTGAAGGGCTTGACGAGCCAGTTCACGACCAGCGTGAGCAGCAAGCCGCGGGGGTTTTTGCCGACTTCTTTCACGGCCGACCAGTCGACCTGGATCATCATGGGGTAAATCATCACCCAGATGAAAACGGCGACCACCAGGTTGACATGCGCATACTCCAGCGCGGCGATACGTTCAAACCCGGCGGGCAGCCAGAGCCCCAGCCCGACGCCTGCAGCAATGCCCAGCGCCACCCAGAGCGTCAGGTAGCGTTCAAACAAGCCCATTGTTTTTCCTGTTCATTTCTGGCTTGAGCCGACTCGGAGCGCGTGGTTGAGTTCGGGCGTGGCCAGCAAGCCGGCGGGCACCACGACCACCGGTGAAAAGCCGCCGCCTTCGGTGCGCAAATTGGTGGTCTGCCCCTGGTAGGTTCTGGCCGCCAACAGCTGGACCTGGCCGCGGTAGGTGTAGGCCCGCACATCAAGCTTCAGGCGGGTCGCCACGCCGTCCACGTCCACCAGCCTTTCGCTAGGCGGCACCAGCGCCTGGGCCACGAAGCCGCCTGCGCTGATCTCGGCCCAGACGCGGCGCGTGAGTTTGTCGCCCCGGTAGGCCGCCTTGGCGCCGTAGCCAGCCACCGGCTTGAAAAAAAGCGTACGCCGCCTTTGCCACAGCGCGTCGGCCGTTGCGGGCGTCACGGCTTCGGTGCGCGGCACCACTTTCTGCAGCAGTTGCCGGTCTTCAGGGCTGACGCCCCAGCTGGCCAGCAGCTCATCGTTGCTCAGCGCAATGAGGTTGGCCTTGTGGGCGTGCAGCGCGTGCGCATGGGGATGCGGCGTGACAACAGCCGCGCCGGCTTCATAGGCCGCACGCAGCGCCTGGTGCCCAGGCTGGGAAATGTCAAAGTCGGTGAGCCGGTTGTAGACCAGATCCACCGGCATGCCAGAGGGCAAGGCCGGGTGCCACAGTGCGCCATCCTGCCAGCGCAGGGCTTGCGCATCGCCCACGGCTGCGGTCAGACCGTGCCGGCTGAACATCTGACGCGCCAGCGCAAACTCGGGCGCCAGGTATTGGGTTTGCGGTGCGTCGTCGACGATCAGCACGCATCGCAGCGGCGTCTGGCCGCGCTGCGACTGCCACTCGGCCAGGAACATTTTCATGAAGGTGTCGGTCAGGGGCGGTGTCTGCGCGGCGTTTTGAAACAGCGGGTGCATGGGCGCACAACACTCGCTGTGCGCTTGCGCCAGGGCGGCATTGAGAAAGGCGCCGCCCGCATTGGTGTTGATTTCGATGAGACGCGGCGCTTCGTGGGCAATGTGAAAGTCATAGCCCATGAAGACCCCGGCGGGGCCAAAAGCATGCTGGGCGATGGCCGGTGCGCCGGCCAGTGCGTGCTGGCGGTAGCCGGGCAGGGCGATCACCCGCTCGAGGGTGGCGACGGCCCGCTCCAGCATCTCGTGAACTGACGCGTCAATGAAAACGGCGGCGTTGGAGAAAAGATGAGGATGGCTCAGGGCCAGCTGGCCGGCCATGCCTGCCAGGCTGGGGTCTGTTTCCAGTTGCGCTCGCAGGCGCTCCGGCTGCAAGGTGCGGCACATGCAGCCGAGGTTCAGCGTTTCAGCCATGTTCATCATTTGCAGGTCCGGTTGAAGCTGGGTCAGCAAGTCTGGCAAGCCGGCAAAGCTGTGGAGTCCACCAGCGATGCGCAGTCCTGACCTTCGCAGCAATGCTCGCTCAGGTAGGTCAGCAATGCATTCATGCGCCCAAACTCGGCCCGGTAAATCAGGTTGCGGCCGCGCGCTTCGCTGTTGACGAGGCCCGCATGCAACAACTCCTTGAGGTGAAACGACAGGGCGCTGGGCGTGATGCCCAGCTGCTCGGCCATGGACCCTGGCGTCAGGCCAGCAGGCCCTGCCACGACCAGCGCCCGGAAGGCGCCCAGTCGCTGGGTCTGCGCCAGCGCTGCCAACGATTTGACGGCCAAGCCGGCGTCCATCGCATCCGCAGGGCTTGAGGGACTTTGTTCGTTCATCTTTCAAATGTAGTTGAAACATTGAAAGAAGGACGTCGGGATGCAGGCTATTTGCTTTGGCGATGGTGCTGCCTGGTGGAGTGGCGTCGATTGACTGGCCTGACGCTTGACGCCAATTTGCCACGGAACCGACACGAGGCTGTCACGGCGCGATTCCAGAATCCAGCCCATAGTTAACCAGCTTTGGAGTTCAGATGCACCTCGAAGAAGTACAGGCGAGCTGCGCAGGTCCGGAAACCGCAAGTGGCAGCGGGCCCGTTACGGCTTGCGCCAAAGGCCACCCGCCGAAGCCGCGACTCAGCGCTGAGCAGGTACGTCTGCGCTTGTTGCGCTGTACGGCCGAGGCCATGGTCAGCAGCCCGGGCGGCTTGCGCTTTGTGAGCGGAGCCAGGCCCTGGCTTGAAGGGCTGGCAGGGGGAAAACCGCAGCGCAAAGGCCATCCTCCTTGTCCTGCGCCGACTTTCTCCCCGGCCTGACGTATTGGCTCTTGAATGCAGCCCTTTTTCTGATGCGCAGCGCTCGGCGTGCGCCATCTCCCGAACGGCAAGGCCATCAGCCTGCCCCGCAAGTGATCGAACAACCCATCCTCACAGGAGCCCTGATGAAAGAATTACCCAGCCCCACGTTTGCCCTTTCCCCCCTCGTGTTGCCGCGCGGCTTGTTCGCTCGCAGCATCCGCTTGCAGCCTGTGCCAGTGGCTGCCAAACCGGTGGCGGGCAAGGTTGAGGTCAGCTGGGCGCGGCATCAGGACGAAGTGCGCGAGGCGCAGCGACTGAGGTACCAGGTCTTTGCGGTGGAGATGGGCGCGCGGCTGAACAGCAAGATGCCGGGCCATGACATCGACCTGTTTGACGACTATTGCGAGCACCTGCTGGTGCGCGATGCGGCAAGCCAGGAGGTGATCGGCACTTACCGGGCGCTGACGCCCACACAAGCCCGGCGCGCGGGCAGCACCTACAGCGACCTGGAGTTCGACCTGACCCGCCTGCGCTCGCTCAGAAGCCGGATGGTGGAGCTGGGCCGCAGCTGCGTTCATGCCGATCACCGCCAGGGCGGCGTCATTCTGGCTTTGTGGGGCGCGCTGGCGCAGTTCATGGCGCGCAACCAGCTGGACACCATGATCGGTTGCGCCAGCATTCCGATGCAGCACCAGGCCTCGCCCAGCGGTCATGCTGCGGCCAGCATCTGGCGTCAGCTGCGGCAGACGCATCTGGCCGCGATCGACTGGCATGTCACGCCGCGCCTGGCCTTGCCGGTCGAGCGCCTGGATGATTCGCTGGATGTGGAGCCGCCCGCGCTGATCAGGGGCTACTTGCGTCTGGGCGCCAAGGTCTTGGGTGCGCCGGCCTGGGACCCTGACTTCAATTCGGCCGACCTGCCGATGATGATGCGTGTGGCCGACTTGCCGGGGCGCTATCGCAAGCAATTCACTGCCGACTGAGCGTCTCGGGGCGCCCCCTCGCGGCGCGGCCCGAACAAGGCAGGTCTGACTTGACGCGTCCTGTCACATTTCTTTCATGGCGATGTCACGACCTTGTCACGCGGCCCTTTCAAACTTGACAGAGCGCCCGACAGCAAGTTACTCCCGGCTCCTGCCTGCGCTTTAGAACCTAGAGATGTCACCCATGTCCTTCTCCACCGATGTTTCCGGGGCCGTGCCTGAGCCAGATGCGGGCGCCATCGAATTTCTGAATCGCGACAACAGCATTCTGGCTTTCAACGAGCGGGTGCTTGATCTGGCGACAAGGCCTGAAGTGCCCTTGCTGGAGCGCCTGCGGTTTTTATGCATCGTCTCGTCAAACCTTGACGAGTTCTTTGAAGTGCGTGCTGCGCCGCACCTCGCCGCACTCAGCGGCCGGGACGCCGGCGACAGCAAGGCCGCAGTTATCTTTCGCGCTTTGTCGGCCAGCGCACATGCGCTTGTGGCCCACCAGTATCAGCTCTACAACGAGACCCTGATGCCGGCATTCGCCAAAAACGGGATTCACATGCTCTCGCATGGTGAGCGCAACGCGGCGCAGCGGCGCTGGGTCAAGTCCTACTTCTTGCGCGAGGTGCGGCCCTTGCTGATTCCGGTCGGGCTCGATCCTTCGCATCCGTTTCCGCAGGTGGCCAACAAGTCGCTCAACTTCATCGTGCGGCTGGGTGGCAAAGATGCCTTTGGCCGGGAAAACGAGATCGCCATCGTGAAGGTGCCGCGCGTGTTGCCCCGCATCATCCGCATTCCCGACCATGGCGCAGACGCAAAGTCCTTGTTCGTCTCGCTGTCCAGCGTGATTCGGGCCCATCTGGGTGAGCTCTTTGCGGGCCGCGAAGTGTTGCAGTTCTCGCAGTTCCGGGTAACGCGGCATTCAGATCTGGCGGTCGACGAGGAGGACGTGCTGAACCTGCGCACCGCCTTGCGTGCCGGCCTGGAGCAAAGGCATTACGGCCAGGCGGTGCGGCTGGAGGTGTCGGCTGGCTGCTCCGAGCATCTGGCTGACTTTCTGCTTGAGCAGTTTCAGTTGCCAGGCGAGGCGCTATACCGCGTTCACGGCCCGGTCAATCTGGTTCGACTGACCCAGCTCGTTGACCTGGTGGCTGACCCGGCCTTGCTGTTTCCGGTTTACCAGGCTTCCTATCCGCAGCAATTGGCGCCTTCGGAGTCTTTCTTTGAAAAGCTCAAGGAAGGCGACGTTTGCATTCACCAGCCTTTTGAAAGCTTCGACGGCGTGCTCGCGTTCCTGCGTGAGGCCGTCAATGATCCCCAGGTGCTGGCCATCAAGCAGACGATTTACCGCACCGGCACGGACTCCGAGCTGATGGTCTTGTTGCGTGAAGCGGTGCGCCGGGGCAAGGAAGTGACCGTCGTGGTCGAGCTCAAGGCCCGCTTCGACGAGGAAGCCAATATCAACTGGGCCGAGATGCTCGAGTCCATCGGCGCCCAGGTGGTTTACGGCGTGGTCGGTTTGAAAACCCATGCCAAGATGCTGCTGGTCACGCGCAGCGAAGGCAGACAGCTCAAGCGCTATGCGCATTTGTCGACCGGCAATTACAACCCCAAGACAGCGCGCCTTTATACCGACATCAGCTACCTCACAGCCAACCCCTTGCTCACGCTGGATGTCGAGAATGTTTTTTTCCACCTGGCCAGCCAGAGCCGTTTGCCCAAGCTGCGCCAATTGGTGCTGGCGCCCTTTCAGTTGCACCGCAAGATGGTCGAGATGATCGAAGCTGTGGGCGTGGCTGCAGCGCAGGGGCAGGACGCGCGCCTGGTGGCCAAAATGAATGCGCTGACCGACGAGGGCTTGATGCGGGCGCTCATCAAGGCGGGCCAGCAAGGCGCGAAAATCGACCTGATCGTGCGCGGCGCCTGCATGTTGCCGGCGCAAGTCCCCGGGCTGACCGACAACATTCGTGTTCGCTCCGTGATCGGACGCTTTCTCGAGCATTCGCGGGTCTTTTATTTCCGTGTGGGCGAGACGCAGACGCTCTATTTGTCCAGCGCAGACTGGATGAACCGCAACATGTTTGGCCGCATCGAGCTGGCGTGGCCTGTCACGGATGCCGTGCTGCGTCAGCGCATCATTGACGAATGCCTGGTGGCCTACATGAACGACACGCAAGATGCCTGGGACCTGCAAGCCGACGGGACTTACCAGCGCGTTCGCTCGCCCGCACGCGGCCGCAAGCAAGGCGCACAGGCCGCCTTGATGGACCGTTACTCTGCGAAGCCCAAGCCGGCGCGCTCGGCTTCAGCGACGCCGTCCGCTTCAGTGTCCCGTAAGCGCACGCCTGCTGCGGGTTCGGCCGGGGCCGTCCGCAGTGCAAAGGCCGGCAAGGCAAGCAAAGTCAGCAAGAAGGGCTAGGTCGATGGATCTGATTTTCTGGCGCCACGCAGACGCGCAAGAGGTGCCAGCCCACGATCCGGGCGAGCCTTTAAAGCAAGACCTGGGCAGCGAAGACCTGGCCCGCTGCCTGACGGCCAAGGGCCACAAGCAGGCCGCACGCATGGGCGCCTGGCTGGATCGCCACCTGACTGACCAGGCGCGCATTCTGGTCAGCCCGGCCATGCGCTGCGAGCAGACGGCTGTTCATCTGGGACGCAAGTACAAGGTGTGCCCGGAACTGGCCCCTTGGGCTGGCGTTGATGACCTGCTTGGCCTGGTTCACTGGCCTGACAACAAGCTTCCAGTCGTGGTGCTGGGCCACCAGCCCACGCTTGGGCAGACGGTGAATCGCCTGCTCGGCTTTGGCGGGATCGACACGTCCTTTCGCAAGGGCGCGATCTGGTGGCTGCGAAGTCGCGAGCGCGAAGGCAAGATGCAGACGCTGGTGGTGACGGTGCAATCGCCGGACTTTGTGTAGCCCCGAGCCAGCAAGCTGGCGGTCCGTGCTTTAGCCCAATCGCCTCTTGGTTGAGGCGTCGGTGTGCTGTTGCGTCAGGCTTGCGCGGACGGCCTGCCGGTCTTGATAGCTGGAACCTGCGCGAGTGCGCGCACAAAGGCTTCGTCTGACATGGCGGCGAGTGCCTTGATGCCTGCGCGCAGCAACTCGCTCTTCTTGGCTGAACGGGCGAGCTTGCCGGCGCGCTGCTTGAGGGCGTCAATCACCACATATTCATCTTTGGGAATGGTGAAGCTGTCACGCACGAGCTTGGCCTTCTTGGGTTTTTCTGTCTTGGCGGGCTTGCTGTCAGCCGCCTTTGCAACCGACTTTGCAAGCGACTTGGCGATGGGCTTTGCCGATGCTTTCACCGCTGGTTTTTTCGCCGCTGGCTTTTTCACCGGCACTGGCTTGGCCGGTTTGCTCGGGGCTTTTGCGACTGTCGCTTTTGCCGGTTTGGCAGCAGAAGGCGCGGGTGCAGCCGGGGCGGGGCGCTTGACAGAAGCCGGCGCCGGCTTGACCGCCGTGGGTTTGGCAACGGGCGACTTGGCAACGGCCTCGGGGGCGGTCGGGATGGCGCGCGGCGCGGGCTTGCTGGTGTCGCTGGTGGTCTTGTTATTGAGGGTGGTGTTGCTCATGGGGCGGTCCTTCTTCAAGGTGTAAAACTTATAAACGGTTTATACAGTTTACACGGTTGAGTCGCCCGGGGTCAAGCGCGAAGCGCCGCCTGACTAGACCCCGTTCAGGGTCAGCGCGCAGGGGGTTTTGAGCCAGGCTTGCGATTCCTCGCGCAGCAGGTGCGCTGACTGTGGAAAAGCCTCGGCCCAGCCGCTGCGGCAGCTGAGTAGGAAGCGCGTGCCATCAAACCGAAGCTGCAGCCCCTGCAAGTCGGGTTCGCGCCGGGCATGGCAAAAGATAACCGCCAGGCGCAGTGCCATGAGTTGCTGCAAAAACACTGTGTTGGTGAAGTCGGCATCGAGTTTGCGCAGCTTGCCGCGATGCCCAAGCACCAGCAAACTCAGGCGGTGCAGCTCGGTCAGGGCAAAACCCGGGGCGTCGGCGTTGTCCAGAATATAGGCGCCATGCTTGTGATGATCGTTGTGCGAAATGTGGCTGCCAATCTCGTGCAGCTGTGCCGCCCAGTCCAGTTTTTGCTGAAGGCGCTTTAGCTCCTCGGGGGTACCCCGGTGCATCATGGCCAGCAATTGGCGGGCGATGCGGCTCACGCGCTCGGCATGCGGCAGGTCGACGTTGAACTTGCGGGTCAGGCCCTGCACGGTGCGTGAGCGCAAGTCGGTCTGGCTCTCCTCGCGGTCCAGCAGGTCGTAGAGGGCGCCATGGCGAAGCGCTCCCTGGGCAGCATGCAGGGTGTCAATCTCGAGCAGCTGAAAAACTGCCCGCATCACGCTCACGCCGCCGCCTATCACCGCGCGGCGGTCTTCCTTGAGTCCGTCCATTTTCAGGCGATCCGCGCTCTGGGCCTTGAGCAGGCGGTCCAGCAGCCAGTCCAGGCCTTCGCTGGTGATCAGGCCCGGGGGCCAGCCAGCGGCTTGGAGTGCATCGCTGACCGCGCCGACGGTGCCCGAGGAGCCGTAAGCCGTGTCCCAGTGGGCCGCGCCAAAAGCCTGCATGGCGTCTTCCAGGACGGCCTTGGCGGCTATCTCGGC
>CAJAOB010000353.1 GCA_903941205.1 uncultured Burkholderiales bacterium
AAAGAAAAAGCCTCAGGCAAGGCGGCAGCTTCTCCTTTGAGGCCGGCCACTTCCACGAAATTACCGCAAAACAAAGCCGCCCCGCGATCAGTGTCAGTGCCCGAGGTAAAAGCCGCTAAGGGGGCCAAACTGCTAGCTAAAAAGGTAGCTAAAAAGGGCGTTAAAAAGGTCGCTGTAGCGGCCTCCAAGCCTTCTCCCAAACCGGTCGCCAAATCCCCAGTCAAGGCCGGGACCAAGCCAGCGTCCAAACCGCTTGCCAAATCATCCAGGCCCGCTGCCAAACCCGTCGAGGTTAAGGTCCAAGCCGCCAAGCCCGTTTCACCCAGCAAAACCCCTTCCTCCGCCAAGGCCGCACCCGTTGTGACGACCAAGGCGGCGGCCCGTCCCTCCACTCCGGCGCTGGCCCCACAAGCTCCCAAAGCCGTGTCCAAAGTCAAGTCCTCAACCACGCCTGCCAAGCCAGCGGCACCTGCCTCTCCTCAGGCCATGACGCCCGCGCCGCAGCCGACCGCATCACCAACCTTGAAAACCATGCTCCCGCCACCTCCCGCACTCAAACCCGGCCGCAGAAGCTCGGCCCGCACCGCATCGCAGTCGCCGCCTCCGGCGCCGATGATTCCAACCCACGCGCCTGATGCCGCCAAGGCCAGCTACTCGACCATCACCGAGCGCGTGATCTCGCCGCCACCTCATGTTGCCGCGAAAAAAGACCCGAAACTTGCCAACAACTGGAAAACCAAGGAGCCCCGTGACTTGACCGACGAGGAAGTCAAGGCCATGCCGGACAGCGAGTACATGAACGAGACGCAGCTGGCGTTTTTCCGGCACAAGCTCTCTCTGCTCAAGCAGGAAATCCACGCCAGCGCCGGTGAAACCACCGAACATCTGCGCGAAGACACGGTGGTGGTGCCAGACCCTGCCGATCGGGCCACGATCGAAGAAGAGCACGCGCTGGAATTGCGCACTCGCGATCGTGAGCGCAAGCTGCTCAAGAAAATCGAGCAGTCGATCGCCCGCATCGACGCCGGCGATTACGGCTATTGCGACGAGACCGGCGAGGCCATAGGGGTTGGCCGCCTGATTGCTCGGCCGACAGCCAGTTTGTCCCTGGAAGCGCAGCAGCGCCGTGAACTCAAGCAGAAAATGTTTGGGGACTGACACCGGGTCGGGCCCTGGCTTTGGCGCCCTTCCAGCGCGTTTTTCGCGCTCCCTTTTTTGCCTTCCCGCTCTGATTTGAGCGGCATCCGGTTTTCCCTTTGACGCCTTGCCGGCCGCGTTGATTCGTGGCTTGCAGGGCGTTCGCGTTTGGGCGTGTCCGTCACGCTGTCATTTCGGCAGAAGCCGGGCGCGACTTGCCTCTTGTCAGAATCCGCCCGCGCACGTTGACGACAGGCGCTGACCCAGCCCCTTCAGACGCTGCCGCTCTTTTTGCGAGTTCTTATTGAGAAACAACATCCATAGCCATGGCTAAGTCCTTAATTTATAAGGAATTTATATTCCACATGGATTCTGATGCCGCTCTAAGTGCTTGATTTCATTGAAAAACTTTGTGAGCGCGCTCTTGTTTGAAGTGAGATTCCTGATAAAGTGGGGAAAAGTGCAATTTTGTGGTGAAAAGTGTTTTCAAAGGTCTGATTCAAGTGTTCCAAGGGGCGTCTTCCATTGTTCTCGATGCCAAGGGTCGGCTTTCAATGCCAACCCGGTACCGTGACGTCCTTAGCGCTACAGCAGCAAGCCAGCTCACCATCACCAAGCATCCGCACGGCTGCCTGATGATTTTTCCGCGCAACGAATGGGAGAAATTTCGCGAACGCATCGCGTCGCTCCCCATGCAGGCCCAATGGTGGAAACGTATTTTTCTCGGCAACGCCATGGACATGGAACTTGACGCCAGCGGGCGCGTGCTGGTCTCGCCCGAGTTGCGCAGCGCCGCTGCCATCAGCAAGGACACGGTGCTGCTCGGCATGGGCGGCTACTTCGAACTGTGGGATGCAGCCACCTATGCGGCTCAGGAAGCCGAGCAGATGAAGGGCGAGATGCCTGACATCTTCAAGGACTTTTCGTTCTGAAAGATGACGGTGCAAGACACATGGACACACCGCACCGTCTTGTTGAACGAAGCAGTCCAAGCGCTGCAGATCAACCCGGACGGGCATTACATCGACGCGACCTTTGGCCGCGGCGGTCACTCGCGGCTGATCCTCTCGAAGCTGTCAGCGCAGGGTCGCTTGCTGGCTTTCGACAAGGATCCGGAGGCGATTGCCGAGGCGGCTCGCATCGACGATGCGCGCTTTGCCATTCGCCACGAGGGTTTCAGCCATCTTGGCGAACTGCCGCCGGGCAGTGCGGCCGGCATGCTGCTCGACCTGGGCGTGAGCTCGCCGCAGATCGACAACGCTGCGCGCGGTTTTTCATTTCGCGGCGACGGCCCGCTGGACATGCGCATGGACACCACCCGTGGCCAGAGCGTGGCCGAGTGGCTGGCTGACGCATCCATCCAGAGCATGACGGAGGTGATTCGTGAGTATGGCGAAGAACGGTTTGCTGGGCCGATTGCAAAGGCGATTGATCGTCGGCGGCAGGAGCGGGGCCCTCTTGCCAGCACCGCAGAACTGGCCGAGGTCGTGGCTGGCGCGGTCAAAACCCGCGAGCCGGGCAAGGACCCTGCAACGCGCACATTTCAAGCTCTTCGGATTTTCATCAACGCCGAGCTTGAAGAGCTGCAACAGGCTTTAGCCGCGTCCCTGAAAGTACTGCAACCCGGAGGCCGTCTGGTGGTGATCAGTTTTCACTCCCTCGAAGACCGCATCGTCAAGCAATTCATCGCCGAGCATTCGCGCGAGGTGTTTGACAGGCGCGCCCCCTTTGCACTGCCCAAGGCGATGCGTTTGCATGCGCTGGGCCGGGTCAAGCCGTCTGAAGACGAGATTGCCGGCAACCCGCGCTCGCGCAGCGCGGTCATGCGGGTGGCCGAGCGCACCGAGGTGGCTGCATGAATCGCGTTGCGGTAGCCGGCGCAGTGCGTGGAGCGGGCTTGCCGTGACGCGCACCAACGTCTTGCTGCTGCTGGCGATGTTGTTCAGCGCGCTGTACCTGGTGCACACCCAGTACGAATCGCGCCGGCTGTTTGTCGAGCTGGAAAAAGCCGCCTCGCAAGCTCGCAAGCTGGCGGTGGACCACGAGAGCCTGCAAGCTGAACGGCGCGCCCAGGCCACGCCCTTGCGGGTCGATCAGCTGGCGCGCAGCCGTTTGCTGATGCGGCCAGCGACCCCAGCGATCACGCAGTACGTTTCTTACCGTGAGCCGGCCGCAGCGCCGGTCAAGCCATGAGCCGGAGCGTGCGTTACAGCCCCAGCCCGCTGCTGGCCAGCATCACGCCAGTCTGGCGCAGCAAGCTCGTCGTGGCCGCCATCGCACTGGGCTTTGCCATGCTGGCCGCCCGGGCGGCGCACATCCAGATTTTTGGCAATGCATTTTTTCAGCGCCAGGGCGAGGTTCGCTTTCTGCGCACGCTGGAGTTGCCCGCAAGTCGTGGCCGCATCATGGACCGCAATGGTGTCATCCTTGCCTCGAACATGCCCGCCTCCAGCATCTGGGCCATCCCGGAAGATGTCAATGCCACTAGCGCCGAGCTTGAGGAATTGGCCGGCTTGCTCGACATGCCGCTGACGGACCTGAAGATAAAGCTCGCCGACGAGGACAAGGGGTTTGTCTGGCTCAAGCGCCAGGTAGACGAGCCGGTGGTCAAGCGCATCAGCGAACTCAATCTCAAGGGAATCCACCGTCGCAATGAGTTCAAGCGCCATTACCCAGACGGCGAGGCCGCAGCGCACGTGATCGGTTTTACCAGCGTTGAAAACCTCGGCCAGGAAGGCATGGAGCTGACTTTTGAGAAGCATCTGCTTGGCCGCACCGGCTCGCGTCGAGTGCTCAAAGACGGCAAGGGCCGGGTCATTGAAGACGTGCGCGAGCAGGTGCCACCGGTGGACGGCAAGGACTTGCAGTTGTCGATTGACAGCAGGGTGCAGTTTTTTGCCTACCAAAAGCTGCGCGACACCGTCACGGCGCATAAGGCCAAGGCGGGCAGCGTGGTGGTGCTCGACGCCGTCACGGGCGAGGTGCTGGCGCTGGCCAATTACCCCAGCTACGTGCCCGACAAACGCAGGAACCTGACCGGGGAGCAAACGCGCAACCGGGCGCTGACCGACACCTTCGAGCCCGGCTCGACCATGAAGCCGATCACTGTTGCCATGGCGCTGGAGGCGGGCCGCATCACGCCGCAGTCGCTGGTCGAGACCGGGCCGGGGCGCATGAGTCTGGGCGGCTTCACCATCAGCGATACGCACAACTACGGCACGCTGACGGTGGAGGGTGTGATCCAGAAATCGAGCAATATCGGCGCCTTGAAAATCGCACAAAAGATGAGCCCGCACGAAATGTGGGACACCTTTACGGCGCTGGGGTACGGTCAAAAGCCGCAAATCGAGTTTCCGGGGGCCGTGACCGGTCGGGTGCGTCCGTGGAAATCCTGGCGGCCGGTCGAGCAGGCCAGCATGTCTTACGGCTACGGCTTGTCGGCATCGCTGTTCCAGATGGCGCATTCCTACACCGCCTTCGCGCACGATGGCCGCATCATTCCGGTGACCTTGCTCAAGAGCACCGAGCCTGCTGTCGGTGTCAAGGTGTTTTCGCCCGACAACGCACGCGCCGTGCGCCGCATGCTGCAGATGGCAACGGACGCCGGCGGCACGGGGCAGCTGGCGCAGACCGTGGGTTACTCCGTGGGCGGGAAGTCGGGCACGGCGCACAAGCAGATTGGCAAGGGCTACGCCAGCAACAAATACCGCGCCTGGTTCACCGGCATGGCGCCCATCGACACGCCGCGGATCATCGTCGCCGTCATGATCGACGAGCCCAGCAACGGCCAGTACTTCGGCGGTCAGGTGGCAGCGCCCGTGTTCAGCGAAGTGGTGCAGCAGACCTTGCGCATCATGGACGTGCATCCCGACGTGACGGTCAAGCCGCAAATCGTCGCCAACCCGGTCGAGGAGTCCTTGTGAGCGAAGGCCGGCCCATGCTGACCCTGGCAACACCGCAGCTGGCGGCGAGCTGGTTGCAGCAGCGCATCACGGGCACCCTGCGCGCCGACAGCCGGCAAGTCCGCGCGGGCGACGGTTTTCTGGCCTGGCCGGGCGCGGCCACCGATGCGCGTGCCTATGTCGACGCGGTGCTGAAGTCGGGTGCCGCGGCCTGTCTGGTGGAGGCCGAGGGCGCGCAGGCCTGGGGCATTGACGATGCACGGGTAGCCGCTTATGCCGGCCTCAAACGCGCTGCTGCCCCGATTGCCGCAGCCTATTTTGACCAGCCCAGCGAGCGCCTGGCGGTGCTCGCGGTCACGGGCACCAACGG
>CAJAOB010000354.1 GCA_903941205.1 uncultured Burkholderiales bacterium
AGCGTGGACTCAGGCAGCGGGTGGCCGTGGGCCTCAAAGGCGGCGCCGCCCACCAGGGCGCTTTCCATTTCCATCTTCAGGTCCAGCACCTTCAAGACCTTGATCGCCTCAGCGACGATTTCGGTACCAATGCCATCACCTGGCAAGACTGCGATTTTCATAATTCAAACATTCATGAGAAGCGGCCTGGCCGCGGGAAGGAAAGCTGGCTTGTGTTTGCCGGTGCGCTATGGAACCGAGACTTGGCTCCGGGCCTTTTTTGAGCCGCTAGTGACCGCCAAGCGAGGTTTTTGGCATAGCGATGGCAGACCGGCAGCGGCCAAGCGAAGTGCATCAGAGCGTCACGACTCAAGCGGGTCCGGCGAAGCTGAGTCGGGCCGGTCAGCGCAAGTCGCCTTGCGTGTGTGCCAGCCAAGGCTTGCTCGCCAGCCGCTGGGCTTCAAAGGCTTTGATCTTGTCGCTTTTTTGCAGCGTAAGGCCTATGTCGTCAAGACCGCCCAGCAGGCAATACTTCTTGAAGGCCTGCACTTCAAAAGGCAATTCTTCGCCCTGGGGTTTGATGACCACCTGGCGTTCGAGGTCGATCGTCAGCTGGTAGCCGGGGAAAGCCAGCGCCTCGGCAAACAACTGGCCGACCTGCGCTTCTGGCAAGACGATGGGCAGCAGCCCGTTTTTGAAGCTGTTGTTGAAAAAGATGTCAGCGTAGCTCGGCGCGATGATCGCGCGAAAGCCGTATTGGTCCAGCGCCCAGGGCGCGTGCTCGCGCGAAGAGCCGCAGCCGAAGTTTTTGCGCGCCAGCAAGATGGACGCCCCCTGGTAACGCGGCTGGTTCAGCACGAAGTCGGGATTGGGTTTGCGCGAGGCCGGGTCCTGGCCCGGCTCGCCGGCGTCAAGGTAGCGCCAGGCGTCAAACAGATTCGGGCCGAAGCCGGTTTTGCGGATCGACTTGAGGAACTGCTTGGGGATGATCGCGTCCGTGTCGACGTTCTCGCGATCCATGGGGGCGACCAGGCCCTTGTGTACGGTGAATTTTTGCATATTGAACTTTGAACTTTCTCTCAGTCAACCAAGGCCGTGAATCAATCAGTGGCAGCGCGGAACCGGCTTCGCCGGCCCGCAGGTGCCGCCCCCTGAGGGGGGTTCCGGCTACACGAAGTGAGCCGAGACAGGGGGCTAAACAAATTTGCGCACGTCTACAAAATGGCCGTGAACGGCTGCGGCTGCGGCCATGGCCGGACTGACCAGGTGCGTGCGGCCGCCGGCGCCTTGCCGGCCTTCGAAATTGCGGTTGCTCGTCGAGGCGCAGCGCTCGCCCGGCTCAAGCCGGTCGGCGTTCATGGCCAGACACATCGAGCAGCCGGGTTCGCGCCATTCAAAGCCGGCAGCGACAAAGATTTTGTCCAGGCCTTCGCGCTCGGCCTGTTCCTTGACAAGTCCGGAGCCGGGCACAACCAGGGCAAGCCTGACGTTCTTGGCGACTTTCTGGCCGATCTTTTTCACGATGGCTGCGGCTTCGCGCATGTCCTCGATGCGGCTGTTGGTGCAGGAGCCGATGAACACCTTGTCGATCAGGATGTCGTTGATGGCCTTGCCCGGTTCCAGGCCCATGTAGGTCAGCGCGCGCTCGATGGCGTCGCGCTTGTTGGCGTCTTTTTCCTTGTCCGGATCGGGCAGGATGTCGTCGATCGACAGAACCATTTCAGGCGAGGTGCCCCAGGTCACCTGGGGGCGGATCTCGCTCGCATCGAGTTCGACCACGGCGTCGAATTTTGCGCCTGCGTCAGATTGCAGGGTGCCCCAGTACCGCAGCGCCATCTCCCACTCGGGGCCGCCGACAAACTGGCCGGTCTTCGCGTCGGTGCCTGGGGCGAGCAAGCGGCCCTTGACGTAGTCGATGGTTTTCTGGTCTACCGCCACCAGACCGGCGCGAGCACCGGCTTCAATCGCCATGTTGCAGACCGTCATGCGGCCTTCCATGCTCAGGGCGCGGATGGCGGAGCCGCCAAATTCAATGGTGTAGCCGGTGCCGCCAGCGGTGCCGATCTTGCCGATGATGGCCAGCACGATGTCTTTGCCGGTCAGGCCCGGGGCCAGTGCGCCCTCGACCTTGACAAGCATGTTCTTGGCTTTTTTGGCCAGCAGCGTTTGGGTGGCCATGACGTGCTCGACCTCGCTGGTGCCGATGCCGTGCGCCAGTGCGCCAAAAGCGCCGTGGGTCGAGGTGTGCGAATCGCCGCAGACGACGGTCATGCCAGGCAGGGTGGCGCCGGTCTCAGGCCCCATGACGTGAACAATGCCCTGGCGCCTGGAGAGAAACGGGAAGTAGGCCGCAGCGCCGAACTCGGCGATGTTGCTGTCCAGCGTGGTGATTTGTTCTTTGCTGATCGGATCGGTCAGCCCGTCGTAGCCCAGTTCCCAGCCGGTGGTGGGCGTGTTGTGGTCGGCGGTGGCGACGATGGAGGAGATTCGCCAGACCTTGCGGCCCGCTTCTCGCAGGCCTTCAAAGGCTTGCGGGCTGGTGACTTCGTGAACCAGATGGCGATCAATGTAAATGATGGCGGTGCCATCGTCTTCGGTGTGGACGACGTGTTCGTCCCAGATCTTGTCGTAGAGGGTGCGCATGTTGTTCCTTCGGAAGCGGTGATTTTAGGGGCTTGCTGCGGCGCGGTCGACAGCATGGCCGTCAGGCATCCCCGGGGCGCTGCCAGCACGGCGGCCATTGCAGCGTGTAGCCGCTGGCCAGCGCGAGCTGGCGAACATCTTCAGGGGTGTCTACATCCTGGAAAAAGTGCCGGTTGCCCGTGTCCCAGGGGCGGGCTTGCTGCGGGTTTTGCTGGCGCCATTGCTTGCAGCCGACGTCTGGCGGGCAGGCCAGCATGGCTGCGCGCACGCCTGCGGTGAAGATGACCGGGTTGCCTGGTTGGCCGTTGAGCCGCGGGTAAAGCAGGCTGGCGCCTTCGGGTCTATGGCTAAATGCCTCCATGAGTTCGCGCAGGTCTTGCGCGTTGACCAGAGGCTGGTCGGCCAGCGCCATGAGCACTGCATCGGTTTGCCCGCTCAGGGTTTGCAGCCCCAGGCGCTGGGAACTGACAGGGCCGGCATCCGGGTTCGGGTTGTGGACTACTGTGAGTGCAAAGCCCGCCAGTTGCGGCGCGATGTCTGGCGCATGGTGTCCTAGCACCACCACGGTTTCGTTGGCGCCCGCATCTCGCAGGGCCGCAAGCTGCCGGCGAATCAGGGGCACCCCGCCCATTTCCAGAAGTGACTTGGGCCGATGTCCCATGCGGGCGCCGGCGCCCGCAGCCATCAGCACCGCGCCCAGACTGACTGGTTTTGTAGTCTGGCCGCGGAGGGCGGGCGGAGTGACGGCTGCCGGCATCAGGGGCCTGTCAGTCGATGATCTTGTCGGGATCGAGCTCACGCACCCGTGGATCGACGTTGTAGCCGCCAAACTCGGTGTAACGCAGCAAGTGGCGGTCGCAGCGCTCGCAGTGCCAGACCTCGCACTGGTTGTAGGGAAAAAACAGCGGAGCTACCGGCGCCTCAAGTGAGTCGTAACGCGTGCCCTGGGGATGTTTTTCTTCCAGGGTCGGCTCTTCGATAGACGGGTCACGCAAACTGCCGACCGGGCGCATCTGCGTTTTGTCCCAGCGGTATTCGGCCAGGCTCTCCCAGCCGGCACAGGCGCCGAGCGCACAGCGACAGACCTGGCGTTTATTGGGACTGGCCAGTGCGGTTTTGAGCTCTGCGGAAGATGCGATGTGCTTCAAGAGAATCCGTCTTTCGAGTCAGTCCGGCAGTTTTGCTGCGCGTCGAAAAATAAGGGCGTCGCGGGCGCTTGCGCGCGGCCTATTCATTCCTGTTCAAGCATCTTCATGCAAAAAGCCCGCAGGCACTGCCAGCGGGCTTTTTGCACAAGCGTGGTGGGGCCGGCCCCCTTGAGTCAGTCCGTCCCCGCCTAGCGCTGGGCGATAGGCTTGACGTCTCGCTGGATCGAGCCGCTGAACAACTGGCGCGGGCGTCCGATCTTGTACTCCGGGTCGCCGATCATCTCGTTGAGCTGGGCGATCCAGCCGACTGTGCGGGCCAGGGCAAAGATGGCCGTGAACAGCGGCACTGGAATCCCGATGGCGCGCTGCACGATACCCGAGTAGAAGTCGACGTTCGGGTAGAGCTTTCGGGAGACAAAATAGTCGTCTTCGAGGGCGATTTTTTCGAGTGCCATGGCCAGCTTGAAGAGCGGGTCGTTTTGCAGGCCCATCTCCTGCAGCACCTCCCTGCAGGTTTCCTGCATGAGCTTGGCGCGCGGGTCGTAGTTTTTGTATACCCGGTGCCCAAAGCCCATGAGCTTGACGCTGGAGTTCTTGTCCTTGACCTGCTTGATGAATTCGCCGATTTTCTCGACGCCGCCGTTCTTCTGGATGTCGCCGAGCATGTTGAGTGCTGCTTCGTTGGCACCTCCGTGAGCCGGGCCCCAGAGGCAGGCCACGCCGGCGGCAATGGCAGCAAACGGGTTGGTGCCCGACGAACCACACAGGCGAACGGTGGAAGTGGAGGCGTTTTGCTCGTGGTCAGCGTGCAGGGTGAAGATGCGGTCCAAGGCGCGCTCAAGTACCGGGTTGACCTTGTACTCCTCGCACGGTGTTGCGAACATCATGTGCAGAAAGTTGCCCGAGTAACTCAGGCTGTTCTTCGGGTACATGTAGGGCTGGCCCACGGTGTATTTGTAGGCCATGGCAACAAGCGTCGGCATCTTGGCGATCAGGCGGATAGCCGAGATTTCCCGATGCTGCGGGTTGGTGATGTCAGTGCTGTCATGGTAGAAGGCCGACAGGGCGCCAACAAGGCCGGTCATGATGGCCATGGGATGCGCGTCGCGGCGAAAGCCACGCAGGAAAAACTGCATCTGCTCGTTGACCATGGTGTGGTTAGTCACGAGGCTGACGAAGTTTTTCTTCTGGTCACCGTTGGGCAGTTCGCCGTACAGCAGCAAGTGGCAGGTTTCCAGGAAGTCGCAGTTGGTAGCGAGTTGCTCGATGGGGTAGCCACGGTAAAGCAGTTCGCCCTTGTCGCCGTCGATGTAGGTAATGGCCGATTGTGTGGCAGCAGTCGACAAAAAGCCCGGGTCATAAGTGAACATGCCGGTCTGCGCATACAGCTTTCGGATATCGACGACATCAGGGCCGACGGTGCCGTGGTACACGGGCAAGTCAACGCTGGGTGCGCCATTGCTAAATGAGAGCGTGGCTTTGTTGTCGGCTAATTTCATTTGGGTTTCCTTTGAGGGGCAACGGGCTATGCCTTGGGGGCATCCATTCAATATATCGAGGTCAGGCAGGCACCGCGCGCGGCACCGAAGGAACAATCAGCAAGGCCAGCACTTCCTGCGCTTCCTCGGTCGAGGCGCTGGGGACCTCAAGCTGGTCAGGCTGCTTTCTCTGCAGAAAAAGATCCAGAAGATCGTTATCTGACAAATCCATTAAATCATCAAGGCCTTTAGCTTGCCTGACAGTCAGCGCTTGCGAGTGCCTGGCAAAAAACCGTTCGATGAATAAATCGTTTTCAAGCAGACCGCGTCTGCAGCGCCAGCGCAGCTTGCTGAGCGAGCGCTCGTCGAGCCGTGGTGAGTCGGACGCTGCCGAGGCAGTCGCGTTGTCGGGTTGTGCGGAAGTCACGTTCAAGGGCTGATGTCGAAGGCTCGGAATTTCTCGCTCAGACCGAACGCAAGACCATCATTTCCTTGATCTTGCCAATCGCCTTTGTCGGGTTCAGGCCTTTGGGGCAGACATCGACGCAATTCATGATGGTGTGGCAGCGGAACAGGCGATACGGGTCTTCGAGGTTGTCAAGGCGCGCAGCCGTGGCTTCGTCGCGGCTGTCGGCGATGAAGCGGTAGGCTTGCAGCAAGCCGGCCGGGCCGACGAACTTGTCCGGGTTCCACCAAAAGCTCGGGCAACTTGTCGAGCAGCTGGCGCACAGGATGCATTCGTACAGGCCGTTGAGCTCGTCGCGTTCTTCAGGGCTTTGCAGGCGCTCTTTTTCAGGCGGTACGTTGTCATTGACCAGGTAGGGCTTGATCGAGTTGTACTGCTTGAAGAACTGCGTCATGTCGACGATCAGGTCGCGCACGACCGGCAGGCCGGGCAGCGGCTTGAGCACGATGGTGCCCTTGAGCGTGCGCATGTTGGTCAGGCAAGCCAGGCCGTTCTTGCCATTGATGTTCATGGCGTCCGAACCACAAACGCCTTCGCGGCACGAGCGGCGAAAAGTGATGCTCGGGTCTTGGGCTTTGAGTTTCATCAGGGCGTCAAGCAACATGCGTTCACTGCCATCGAGTTCGACTTCGATGGTTTGCATGTAGGGCTTGGCGTCCTGGTCTGGGTCGTAGCGGTAGATCTGGAAAGTGCGTTTGGTCATGGTGTTCCCGCGTGTCTTTCTTAAAAGGAGCGAACCGTCAGGGGAATCGAGTCCACCGTCAGCGGTTTCATTTGAACCGGCTTGTAGCTCAGGCGGTTGCCTTCGCTGTGCCACAGCGTGTGCTTGTGCCAGTCCGTGTCGTTGCGGCCGTTCGGATGTTCGGGTGTGTCACCGTAGTCGTCGACGGAGTGCGCACCACGGCTTTCACGGCGGGCAGCGGCCGAGACGATCGTGGCCTGTGCCGCTTCAATCAGGTTCTCGACTTCCAGCGCCTCGATGCGGGCGGTGTTGAAGATCTTCGACTTGTCTTTCAGGCCGATGTTCTTGACGCGCTCGCGCAGGGCGGCGATCTTGACCACGCCTTCGTCCATGATGGCTTGCGTGCGGAACACGCCGGCGTGCTGCTGCATGGCGGCGCGGATGTCGTTGGCGACGTCTTGCGCGTATTCACCTTCTGCGGCGTTGTCCAGGCGGGCGATGCGTGCCAGGGTGGCGTCAGCCGCGTCGGCTGGCAAGGGCTTGTGCGTGGTGGTCTTGTTGAATTCGACGATGTGGTTACCGGCAGCGCGACCGAACACCAGCAAGTCAAGCAGCGAGTTGGTGCCCAGGCGGTTGGCGCCGTGCACGCTGACGCAGGAGCATTCGCCAACCGCATAGAGCCCGTTGACCACTTCGCTCTGGTTTGCAGCGTTTTGCGTGACCACCTGGCCATGGATGTTGGTTGGAATGCCGCCCATCTGGTAGTGAATGGTGGGCACCACAGGAATCGGTTCCTTGGTGATGTCGACGTTGGCGAAGTTGTGGCCAATCTCGAACACCGAAGGCAGGCGCTTCATGATGGTCTCGGCGCCCAGGTGGGTC
>CAJAOB010000355.1 GCA_903941205.1 uncultured Burkholderiales bacterium
GGGCGGAAAAACGGAAAAAGCGGACAAAGGGAAGAAAAGCCGGGCTCATGGAGACTCCTGCACCAGATTCAGGCGGACGAAGCGCTCGCTCGCCTGCGCCTTGTTGTTCATGACCACTTCGCGAAGCACCAGACCCGCCGGGCTGATCTCGGTGATGCGCCCCTGGTCGGGCCCGAGCCGGTCGCCAAGGCGGAGCGGGTAAAGGCGGCCGTTCATGCGCAACACAGCCAGCGGCGGTCCTTCTCCGATCACAGTTCCGACCAGGGTCACGGCCTCCAGGGCGACGGTCTCCAGCGTCAATGTGTCAGCGCCTTTCATGCCCGGCGGCACACCAGGGCCAGCGCTGGCAGATGCCTGCACGGGCACGGGCCGCAGCAGGCGTTGAGGGCCAAACGGCTCCACCCCTTCGGGATGGGCATAAGGCCGAAATGTCGGGGCCACAGCAGGCGACGGCGCCATAAACGGCTTGGCTAACCCGCTGCGCTGGCTCGCCAGCCAGACTTGCAACTCGGTCTGATCAGGCGCACCGCAGCCGCTCAGCAGCCCGGTCAGCGCCAGCCCCAGGGGCCGGCGTACGCAGGCTTTCAAACTCATGTCGGGCCTTTCGCGCTGCCAGTGGCCGGCGGCGGCAGGCCCGGCGCTTGCGGCACGCTCAGGGGGCGCAAGGTACGCAGCTGAGCCAGCATGAGCAAATTGCCGTCCTTGGCCGGGGTCAGATTGAAGTTGGAAATCGACAGCGCCCAGGGCAGCTGCGCCAGATCTGCGCTGAAAGCGGCCAGGTCCTGGTAACGCCCCGACAAGCGCAGCGTGATGCGCTGCTCGGCGTACAAGTCGTGGCGAACCAGCGCCTCCGGGCGCAAGAGCTCTAAGGTGAGCGCGCGAACCACGCCCGCACGGCTGATATCCGACAGCAGCGCCTCCATGTCTCGCGGACCCGGCAGCTGCGCCTCGAGCGCCGCCAGCTGTTGCTGCCGGGCCACTTGCTGCGCCTGCAAATCCTCCAGCGCTTGCAGTTGCTTGAGTTTGGCGCTGAACTCCTTGCGCAGGCGCGCCTGTGCCGATTGTGCGGCCTGCAACTCGTCCTGCACCGCGCCGAGCCAGCCCAGCCACAGCAAAAGCAGCACGCCGGCAAAGGTCAGGGCGCACAGGCCCAGCCGCTGCGCCGCCGGCGCATCCACTCGGATTGGCGGGCCAGGCAAACGCCAGGCGGGCCAAAGCCATCCGGTTCGACTGGTGGGACTTAGGGCCATGGCTGCCATTCAGGGTTTGCCGCCGCTGGCAGCATGGCCCTGACCGGCGGTGGCCGAGGCGTCGGCAGGCTCGCCTGGCCACTGAAGCTCGGCGTGCAGCACAAATGCCACAGCACCGGGCTCGGCAGGCGGAACCAGCGTGGTCGCGCTGGTCATTTCCATGAGGGCCGGCCGGCTGATGCCGCGGCCCCGCGCGGCCAGACGCCGCAAAAAGTCAAAAACCTCGTTGCCCGAGCGGGCCAGCCCGTGAATCTGCAAAACCGGCCCTTCTTGCTTCAGCTGCGTCAGGTACAGCCCCTCAGGCATGAGCAGGGCGACTTCCTGAAGCAGCAGCCGGGGCAAGTGGCGCTCGAAGGACAGCGCGCGCAGCGCTGCCTCGCGCGCAGTGAGCTGCCCAAGCTCGGACTCGGTCTTAGCCAGGCTCTTGAGCTCGGCATCCAGAGCCGCGATTTCCTTTTTCAGCAGCCGGTTCACCTCCGCTTGCGCTTGATGCTGAGGCTCCAGCAGCGCATGCAAGGCCGCAGCAAAGGCCAGCGCCAGCAGGGCCGCCACTGCCAGCGAGCGGGCAAAGCGCTGACGCTGGCGCGCCAGCGCCCAATCCCGGTGCGGCAGTAAATTGATCAACATGGGGCTGCAAACCTGCGCAAGGCCAGACCACACGCAGTCATGAGACCGGCGCGCTCGCTCCGCGCCGATGCCACGCGCTTCGTCGCCGCACCAGCTTCAAAGCCGTCAAAGGGATCTGCCAGAAAACACTCCAAGCCTGCCCGACTCCGAATCGCCTGCGGCAAGCCAGCCAGCACGCCCGCGCCGCCGGCCAGCATGACAAGACCGATGTGCCCGTTCGCCAGAAGAGACGCGCTGCGCTCGAGCTCGCTGGCAAGGCTCTCGACCAGCTCGGCGATGAAGGGCTTGAAGACGTCCTCGGCGCAGGCCGCCGGTAATACGCCGCGGCGCTTTTGGAGTTCGGCCTCAGTCGCCGCCAATCCGTAGATTTCAGAGATGCGGCCGGTCAGACGGGCGCCACCCCAGTCAAGGGGCGCCTGGTGCACGATCTCGCCTTGATGAATCAGTTGCAGCCGCGCCATCGCGGCGCCCATGTCCAGCACGGCGACCATACCGCCGGCCGGCAGCGCTGGCCGCGCGTCAACAAGCCGCTGCGCCGCCCGGGCACAAGCCTGGGCTTCGCCTTCCACGACGACGGGCAGCAGCCCTGCGGCTTGCATGAGTCCCACGCGGTCTTGCACGGTATCTTTAGGGCAGGCAGCGACCCAAGCCTTGAGGTTGCCGCCCGAAACTGCTGTTTCTTCACGAGAGTGAACGCCGTAGTCCAGCACCATGTCCGCCAGGGCTTGATTGCTGTGTGCGCTGAACTCGGCTGCGGCTTTGGCTGCTTGCTCAGCCTGGCTTAGGCCGGCGGGCATGATCAGAGGACGAATCATCAGCGCCGCGTCGGGAATCGCCAGTGCAACACGGCGGTTGGGACTGCCGGCAGCGCTGGCCAGTCTCTGAACGGCGGCAGCAAGTTCGTCAAAACGCGCCATCCGTCCATCCACCATCCAGCCAGGCTGCACGGGCTCTACCGCGCAACGCTCCAGCCTGAAACGGCCACCCCGGACCGGAGCCAGTTCCACCCATTTCAGACTGGTTGATCCGATATCCAGACCAATCAAGGGTGCAGGCGCCGGGAAAAGAAAGGATCGCAATCCAGCTCCGAAGTAATTTATTTAGCTAAATAATACTAATTATTTCTAATAAAAAATACTTTTTGCAACATTTTTTAGACATTCATACCGTAGCCGGGATGTATACGCCATTGAGACCGAAGCCTCCGCGTCGGCCTGAGCACCAACCCGCGAGCAGCTCACCGAGAACGCTCGCCAGCAGGGAGCGAGTGCGCCCGACCCCAGACACAAGACCAGAACGCAGGGCGGCGAGCGCCTGGCGCGGACGTATAGTCTGGCGACCCGCACCCACTGACACCTCGAACCGTCGGGCATTTTTATAATGACCGGCTGTTCCCACGATCGCCCTCATGTCTTTGAAACAAGCCCCGAACCCGCCGTCAAACACGCAAGCCATCCTGGCCACGGACAAAGCCATGTGGATCAAGCTTTTGAAATGGGCCGTCGGGCTGACCGCCGCCGGGGCAATGGCACTGCTGATGGTGATTGCGCTGGCGCTGGCCGCGGCTTATCCCAACTTGCCCGATATCTCGGACTTGTCCAAGTACCGCCCCAAATTGCCCCTGCGGGTGTTCTCCGCCGATGGCGCGCTGATCGGCGAGTTCGGCGAAGAACGCCGCAGCCTGACGCCGATCAAGGACATACCGCAAGTCATGAAAGACGCCGTGCTGGCCATTGAAGATGCACGCTTTTTTCAACACGGCGGCGTCGACTATGTGGGCGTGGTGCGGGCCGGCTTGGCCAACGTCGGGCGCTCGAAAAGCCAGGGCGCCTCGACCATCACCATGCAGGTTGCGCGCAATGTGTATTTGTCGGCTGAAAAAAGCTACACCCGCAAGATTTACGAGATTCTGCTGACCTTCAAGCTCGAGCATCTGCTGACCAAGGACCAAATTCTGGAAATCTACATGAACCAGATCTTCCTGGGCCACCGGGCTTACGGCTTTGCAGCCGCCTCGGAGGCGTACTTTGGCAAACCGCTCAAAGACATCACGATTGCCGAGGCTGCCATGCTGGCCGGCCTGCCCAAGGCGCCTTCGGCCTATAACCCGATCAGCAACCCGCAGCGAGCGCGTTCGCGGCAGCTCTACATCATCGAGCGCATGGAGGAAAACAAGTTCATCACCAGCGCCCAGGCAGCCGCCGCCAAAAAAGAGCAACTCAAAATCCGCACGGGCGGCGACGACGGGCGCGTGCATGCCGAATACGTCGCCGAGACCGTACGCCAGCTGGTTTTTAGCCAGTACGGCGACGAAACCTACACGCGCGGCCTGAACGTTTACACCACGCTGTCGGCGGTGAACCAGACCGCCGCCTACAAGGCGCTGCGCAATGGCATCATGGATTTCGAGCGGCGCCAAATCTACCGCGGCCCGGAAAAATTCCTCACGCTGCCAAGCGATGCCAAAGAAGCCGAGGACGTGATTGATGACGCATTGGCCGACAGCCCGGACAACGGCGATGTCATGTCGGCCGTGGTGCTCGAAGCGACAAGCAAGAAGATCAAGGCGGTCCGGCAAAACGGCGAGATCGTGGAGATCACAGGCGACGGCCTCAAACCCGCCCAATCGGGCCTGAGCGACAAGGCGCCAGCCAATATCCGGCTGCGGCGAGGCGCGCTGATTCGCGTCACCAAGACACCGACGAACAGCTGGGAGATCACCCAACTGCCGGAAGTCGAAGGCGCCTTCGTGGCCATCGATCCCCGCGACGGCGCCATTCGGGCGCTGGTGGGCGGCTTTGATTTCGACAAGAACAAGTTCAACCATGTGACGCAGGCCTGGCGCCAGCCGGGTTCGAGCTTCAAACCCTTCATCTATTCCGCCGCCCTGGAAAAGGGCTTCACGCCAGCGACCGTGATCAACGACGCGCCTTTGTTTTTCAGCGCAGGCGTGACCGGTAGCCAGCCCTGGGAACCGAAGAATTACGACGGCACCTTTGAAGGTCCGATGAGCATGCGCACGGCGCTGAAGAAATCCAAGAACATGATTTCGATCCGCATCCTGCAAGCGGTGGGCACGCAAAACGCGCAAGACTGGGTCGGGCGCTTCGGCTTTGACGCCGACAAGCATCCGGCTTATCTGACGATGGCGCTGGGCGCAGGGTCGGTCACGCCCATGCAGATGGCTACGGCTTACTCGGTGTTCGCCAACGGCGGCCTGCGCGTGAGCCCTTACCTGATCACCAAGATCACCGACCAGCAAGGCCGCGTGCTGGTGCAAGCGCCCAGCCCGGTGCCCGACGAAAGCAACCGCGCCATCGAGCCGCGCAACGCCTTCATCATGTCGAGCCTGCTGCAGGAAGTCACGCGCTCGGGAACAGCCGCAAGAGCGCAAGCCATGCTCAAGCGCACCGATCTGTACGGCAAGACCGGCACCACCAACGACTCCATCGACACCTGGTTTGTCGGCTATCAACCCAGCCTGACAGCAGCCGTCTGGATGGGCTATGACAAGCCGCGCAAACTGGGCGACCGGGAAACCGGCGGAGGCCTGAGCCTGCCGGTCTGGATCGCTTTCATGGAAACCGCACTCAGGGTCACACCGCCAGCCGAACTGCCGGTGCCCGCGGGCGTGGTCAATGTGGGCGGCGAGTGGTACTACGAGGAGTTTTCGCGCGGCGCTGGCGTGAGCAGCGTGGGCATCGACGGGCGCCCGGCGGGCACGGTGGCAGACCCGAACGCGCCCGCGCCGGTTCAGGTCTTGCCAGCGCCGGACGAGCGCCGCCGGATCCTGGACCTGTTCAAAAGTTGAAGACCTGTGGCAAGTGAGAGCCGGCTAAGAGGCGCCGCGCCACGGCAGTAGCGCTGGGCTGAACCTCAGGCAGCGCTAAAGCTCATTGGCTGACCGGCCTGTTCACTGGCATAGCGCGAGAGATCAGCAAAAAATTCGCCGTCGCTCTTGGTGTCGGACCACTGACCTGCCACGTATTTGTAGTGGAAACCGCCGGCACGCGCCGCCATCCATATTTCCTGCAGAGGCTTTTGCAGGTTGATGATGATCTGGCTGCGATTCTCAAAGGTCAGCGTCACCATGCCGCCAGTTCGCTGGTTGTCGACGTCGGCATCCGACGCCTCGTTGATCCGGTCACAGGCCATCTCCACGGCCTGCAAGGCGGCTTCGGCGCGGTCAAGGTATTCGATGTCGGTCATTACAATCCCATCATGTTGGCGTCACTACTGTCTCAAGTCCAAATTTTAGGCCGCCGGGCCGCATCAGCGAGGCCCTGTGGTTTTGCGGTTTTCATCGCCGCTGCGCTCTTGGCAAATCTGGCGGGCTGCGGGCAAAAAGGGCCTTTGTTCCTGCCCCCGACGCCCGCGAAAACCACGGCCGGGGCGCCCGCTCCGGAATCCACCCAGCCCGCCAAAGCCGCTGCTCCTGCGCCCGCTCCCCCATGAACCCTTCTTCCTCCACGGCCGGCGCCTCAAGCGCCCTGCCCGGTCATCCTTTCGTGGCTTACCAGGGCGCCGCGCTGCAAGTCGAAGGCGTGGCCCTGAGCGCGCTGGCCGCCGAGCACGGCACGCCGCTGTTCGTTTATTCAAAGGCCGCCATGCTGGCTGCCTTGGCGGCTTACCAGCGCGGCTTTGCCGGCCGCCATGTGCAAATTTGCTACGCGATGAAAGCCAATTCTTCGCTCGGTGTCTTGCAAGTCTTTGCCCAGGCCGGCTGCGGCTTTGACATCGTCTCCGGCGGTGAACTCGAACGGGTTCTGGCTGCGGGCGGGCAAGCGTCAAAGGTCATTTTTTCGGGTGTCGGCAAAACGCGGCGGGAGATGCGCCAGGCCTTGCAAGCGGGCATCGGCTGCTTCAACGTCGAGAGCGAAGCCGAGCTGGATGTGCTCAGCGAGGTAGCGCTGTCGATGGGCCTGCGTGCGCCCGTCAGCATCCGCGTCAATCCGGACGTCGACCCCAAGACGCACCCCTACATTTCGACGGGTCTCAAGGGCAGCAAATTCGGGGTCGCCCACGACCGTGTGGTCAAGACTTACCAGCACGCCGCGAAGTTGCCAGGCATCCAAGTCAAGGGCATTGACTGCCACATCGGCTCCCAGATCACGGAAGTCGCGCCCTACCTGGACACCGTCGACAAAATGCTCGACTTCGTGAGCGACATTCAAGCCGAAGGGGTGGTCATTGACCACATCGACTTTGGTGGCGGCCTGGGCATCAATTACCATGGCGACAAGCCGCCGGCCGCAGATGATCTGTGGGCGCAGCTGCTTGCCAAGCTTGACGCGCGCGGCTTCGGGCATAAAAAACTGATGATCGAGCCCGGCCGCTCGCTGGTGGGCAACGCGGGCCTGTGCCTCACCGAGGTGCTTTACCTCAAGCCGGGCGAACAAAAGAATTTCTGCATCATCGACGCCGCCATGAACGACCTGCCGCGACCGGCGATGTACCAGGCCTTTCATGCCATCGTGCCATTGCAACGCGATGCGGGTCCGCGATCCGAGTCGGTGTACGACGTGGTGGGCCCGATCTGCGAAAGCGGCGACTGGATAGGCCGCGACCGCACACTGGCTGTGCAGGCAGGCGACCAGTTGGCGGTGTTGTCGGCGGGGGCCTATTGCATGAGCATGGCCAGCAATTACAACACCCGCGGCCGCGCAGCCGAATTGCTGGTCGATGGCCAGCAAGTGCATCTGATCCGCGAGCGCGAAAGCGCAGCCGACCAAATGCGCCATGAACGGCTGGTCGGCGGCTGAGGCCGGCGCCGCGGGCGCTTGGTGCAATAGCGCTCATTTCATAGCGCCTGTTCCATAGCGCCTGTTCCAAAGCGTTTTTCTTGGCGCCAAGCCGCCCAATCCGGGGCGCTCGCTGCGGGCCGCTAGCTCAGGGCCGCTGTGAGCTCTGGCGAAGTACGTGCCGCCGCTTCAAGCCATCACGCAAACGCCAGCCCAGCAAAAGCCCCAGGATGGCCGCGTAAACAGCCACCTCGGCGAAATCATTCTTGCCCGCGCGCATCCAGAAAAAATGCAGGATGGCCAGGCCGGCCACGGCGTACACCAAGCGATGAAGGCCCTGCCAGCGGCGCGCGCCCAGGGCTTTCACGGCCGCATTGAACGAAGTCGCGGCCAAGGGCGTGAGCAGCAAAAGCGCCAGCGAACCGACCAAAATGAAAGGCCGCTTGGCGATGTCGCGCAGGATCTCGGCCACTTCAAAACCCATGTCAAAGCCGCTGTAGCTCAAAAAATGAACCAGCGCGTAAAAGTACATGAAAAGGCCCAGCATGCGCCTAAAGCGCGCCAGCGCCGGCGCCTTGCCCATCACACGCAAGGGCGTCACCGCCAGCACCAGACATAAAAACCGCAGCGCCCAGTCGCCAGTCGCGCGGATCAGCGCCTCCTGAGGATTGGCGCCAAGTTGCCCGGCCCCGGCGCAGTAGACCAGCCACAGGAAAGGCAGCAGGCACAGCGCCCCGGCCAGGGGCTTGGCGGCGGGATGCAGCAGCAGCCGGTTCATGGCGGGCAAGCCACACGCATGCCCGTGGGACGGGGGTCAGAAATCAGAAGAATTTCTTGAGATCCATGCCGGCGTAAAGCTGCGCCACTTGCGCCTCGGAGCCGTTGAACATCAAGGTCTTGCGCTTCTTGGCAAACAGGCCGTCTTCGCCGATGCGCCGCTCGCTGGCCTGGCTCCAGCGTGGATGATCGACGTTCGGATTGACGTTGGAGAAAAACCCGTATTCCTGCGGCGCGGCCTTGTTCCAGGCGGTCTTCGGCTCCTTGTCGGTGAAGCGGATTTTGACGATGCTCTTGCCGCTCTTGAAGCCGTATTTCCAGGGCACCACCAGGCGCACCGGCGCACCGTTCTGGTTGGGCAGCACCTCGCCGTACATGCCGAAGGTCAGCAGCGTCAGCGGGTTCATGGCCTCGTCCATGCGCAGGCCCTCCACATAAGGCCACTCGAGCACGCGCGAGCCGACAAAGGGCATGGTCTTCGGGTCGGCCTGGGTAAAGAACTCGACATATTTCGCGCTGCCCAGGGGTTCGACCTTCTTGATCAACTCCGCCATCGAGTAACCGACCCAGGGAATGACCATGGACCAGCCCTCGACGCAGCGCAGTCGGTAAATCCGCTCCTCCTGGGCGCTGAGCTTGATCAGGTCCTCGAGCGTGTAGCGGGCCGGCTTTTTGACCAGGCCTTCGACCTCCACCGTCCACGGTGAAGTAGCCAGAGTGCCGGCATTCTTGGCCGGGTCAGCCTTGTCGGTGCCAAACTCATAAAATTTGTTGTAAGTGCTGGCGTCCTTGTAGTCAGTGACCTTGTCCATGGTCACCGCACCAGCCACTGCCGACTTGCCGCCAGGCAGCGCCGCATGCTTGCCCGGCCGCGCCACGCCTTGCGCCATCGCCTCGCGGCCCGCCCAGGTGGCCAGTGCGGCACCGGCCGCGCCGCCCGCCATCAGTTGGATCAGCTCACGGCGACGCCGGTACAGACGCTCGGGCGTGATCTCGCTGGAGAAGGGATGAATGAAGCCCTTGTCCTGGGTCTTGATCAGCATGGCAATTCCTTCCAAAAAAACCTGTCAAACATCACGAACAACCGGCTTGCAACGCAGTGCCGGTCTTGCCAACTTTAGCGACCGGTGGGCCGGTCGCCGAGGGGTTCAAGCTTTCAGAGTTCGCCGTAGCTGTGCAAACCCGACAAGAACATGTTGACGCCTAGAAACGCGAACGTGGTCACCGCCAGACCCACCAAGGCCCACCAGGCGGCGACAGTGCCGCGCAGGCCCTTCATGAGGCGCATGTGCAGCCAGGCCGCGTAATTAAGCCAGACGATCAGCGCCCAGGTTTCCTTGGGGTCCCAGCTCCAGTAACCACCCCAGGCTTCAGCGGCCCACAGCGCGCCGAGTACGGTGGCGATGGTGAAAAACGCAAAGCCGACCGCAATGGCCTTGTACATGACGTCGTCCAGCACTTCAAAGCTTGGCAAACGCTCGGCCAGGCGCTGGCGTCCCAGCAAGATGCCGCCGGCGATCAGGCCGGACACCAGCAGGTAACCGAGCCAGTAATTGCTGCCGCCCTCTGCGGCCGGCGCCTTGCGAAACACGATGGGCACAAAACAGATCACCACGCCCAGCAACCACAGCGGCGTGAGCTTGTACCAGCGCGTCTCGCTGGCCTGCTGCTTGATCAGGTAAGCCAGTGACACCATGGCCGCCAGCGCAAACATGCCGTAGCCGATGAAATTGGCCGGCACATGCAGCTTCATCCACCAGCTCTTGAGCGCCGGCACCAGGGGCTGGATTTCGTGGGCTTCGCGCACCACGGTGTACCAAAGCAGAAAACCCACCGCCGCGCTGACCACCAGCATGACGAAGGCGCCCAAGGCGCGCGTGTTGTACTGGGCTTCGAAGTACAGGTAAAAAGCCGCCGTCATCCAGCAAAACAGCACGAACACTTCGTAGAGATTGCTGACCGGAATATGGCCGACGTCGGGGCCGATCAGGTAGCCCTCGTACCAGCGCACCATGGTGCCGATGAGCGCCATAACGATGGCCGACCAGACAATTCGCGAGCCCAGCAATTCAAAACTGGCGCTGCGGCCGCCCTCGCCGCGCCCGGTCATCATGCCGAGCCAGTAAAACACCGTACCCATGAAGAACAGCACGCTCATCCACAAAATAGCGGACTGGCTGGACAAAAAGTACTTGAGCCAAAACACTTGCTCGGCCCGCGCCAGATCGCCCTGATAGGCCCAAATACCGGCCAGCGAACCGAGTGTCACCACCAGCATCAGCGCGCGCAGCGGTCGCCAGAACCAGCCCATGGCAATGGCTGAGGGTATTGTCCCGAGCAGGATGCCTTTTTCATAGACATCCATGTGGCTCTGATAGCTCACAAAGGCATAGAGACCGCCGACCAGTACCAAGACGGCAAACAGCCAGTCCAGCGCATTGCGGCGCGCGAAATAGCCCGCGCTCAGCACATAGTTGTCATTGGCACTGCTGCGTTTGAGGGTGGTGGTATTCATGGAGACACCTGTAGAAGTCGGGTTTTCAGCATTTCAAATTCCTTGTCGCTGTCCATGGTCTTGCGGTTGGCCGACAAGGCCATGGTCGCATGACTGCCAGACCCTGCAGCACCAGCCGACGGCTCGCCCGTCCCGGGGGCAAGCCAGACCCAGAGCCGGCGCTCGCGCACATAGAGCATGGCAAAAATGCCAAGAATCAGGAAGGCACAGCCGAGGTAAACGATGTTTTTTCCTGGCGCACGTGCCACCTGAAACACGCTGGCCTGAACCTGCGAAAAATCCTTGAGCTCGAAGGCCATGGGCGCCGGGTAGTGCTGGGCATCGCTCAGGCTCAAGACTACCTGCGACATGAAGTTCTGCGTTTTCTCGTCATAGGCCAGGGGCTTCAGGCCGGCTTGCTCACGCGTGATCTGAACCAGTTCAAACAAGACGCCATTGAGAATGCGCACCAGGACCTCACTGGCCCGGTTGCGCTCGGCCTCGGGCACGTTGATTTCCATGAAGTCCGAGATCGCCTGCAGCCCAACCGCCGGCTTGGCCGGATTGGCCGGATTACCCGGATTGACGCCGCCAGAAGCTGCCGGCGGCCGGCTCACGCTCTCGGCACCGGCAAAAAGCCCGAGTGCGCGCGAGGCCGACGCTGACAGCTGGGCTGCCAGGTCAGGCCGGTCAGCGGCAATGGCCTGCCTGACGTAGCGTTTGACGGCCGCGTCGCGCTTGGCTGCGTCGGCAAGCGCTTCGCGAACCGCCAGAAAGGTCGACATGCTACTTTCTTCGTCGGCAGGAATGCGCAGATACTGAAAAGGCTCGGCCGGCGTTTCACGCACGCCAAGGAGGAACACGGCGGTGCTGTCAGGGTTGGCATCCATGCGCACCGGCAACATGTAGTTCTGGTACTCGCGCGCCTGGCCTGCCGCATCGCGTAACTTGTAGCTCACGCTGGGCCCGACATTGCGCAGTTCTTTTTGTGTGCTGGTCTTGTTGGCCGCGCCCAGCCGGCTGTCGATCGCGTGGCGCAAATCAACCTTGCGCACATCGGCCCCCGAGCCCGAGGCCCCGGCTTGGCTGCCGGACTTGCCAAAATTTTCCACATTGATGACCCGCAGCGCGGTGTACTCGAGGGTGAGCTTGTCAGGCCCGTTGCTCAGGCTGCTGGCACCGCCGATATTGCCCTGAATTTCAAAGGGCTTGGTCGCCGCGTTCATCGGGATCGCCTTGAGCGTGACGCTGGAGCCGCCGTCGTCGAAGCTGGACTGGTAAATTTCTACGCCCTTGTAGCTCGCCGGGTGATTGACTTCGACGCGGGCCGGCGTTTTTTCGCCGGTTTCCTTGTCGTGGATGACGATCTCACTGGCGAACAGCTTGGGCATGCCAGTCGAGTAGTACTCCACGATGAACTTCTTGAGCTCAATCGCAAAGGGCAACTCCTGCAACAGCACGCCACCAGGCTGGTTCAGCATGGCGATGCTGGACTGCGTGCCCTCGGCCACCAGCAAGTTGCCACGAAAGGTCGGGTTGTTGATGCTCAACCGGTGTTGCTGCGGCACGTCGGCGATCAGGCCACCGCCGGAGAAAACCACCTTGCCGTTGAACCACATCTGCGCGCGCACCATCAGGTCGCCGTCAAGCAGGCCGCCTATGCAAACCAGCACGATGGCGCTGTGCGCCGCGATGTAGCCCAACTTATTGGCAGCGCCTTTTTTCGCCGCCACCATCCAGCCCGCGTCCCGCTGCTGGAGCTTGACCCGCCAGCCGCCTTGGACCAAGGTTTGACCAATTCGCTGCGCCGCGTCTTCGGGAGCCTCGGCGAGGGTGTTTTCAGCCCGGTGGCCGAAGGCCTTGAGGCTTTGCTCGCGAATGTTTTCCTTGTACTGCTTGAGATCCGCAAAAATCTTGGGGGTGTTTCGGCTGATGCACAGGCTGGTGCTGACCACCAGAAACGCCAGGATCAGCAAAAACCACCACGCACTGTAGACCGTGTTGAGGCTGACCAGGCCAAACACCTGGGCCCAGAAAGGCCCGAACTGGTTGACGTAGTTGACCAGCGGCTCCTGCTGCTTGAGCACAGTACCAATGACTGATGCAATGCAGATGACGGTCAGCAGCGAAATCGAAAACCGCATCGACGACAGCAACTCCACAAGGCCGCGCCAGGTACGCGAACCGGTTTGGAGCTCAATGCCTTGGGTGGAAACCGTCATGCTTGGAACGAGTTGAAAGGGCCGGTGAGTGAATCTGCGCGAATCGAGCGCTAATCAGAGGAGCAGAGAAATGCACTGCGCCAAACGAACTGAGAAAACTTTGAATCGTATAAAAAACGGGGAGCCCATGAAAAAAGCGGGCCTTTCCAGGAAAGACCCGCCTGCCGGCGACCGTTTTTTTTGCAGCGCCGGATTCCTGCCTGCGCACTACTGACTGCTTCTGGGTTACACAAGAAAAGCTACCGACCGAAGGCTGCGGACGGCATCAAAAAAATCAGCGCAGCCCGGCGATGTAGTCGGCCAGGGCACGAATTTCACGGTCATTGAGTTTGGCAGCCACCTGGGTCATTTGCAGGTTGTTCTGGCGCACGCCGTCACGAAAACCCGTCAGCTGGGCAGCGGTGTAATCCGCATGCTGGCCGCCAAGACGTGGATACTGGGCCGGATTGCCGGCACCCGTTGGATTGTGGCAGCCAGCGCAGGCGGCGATCTGACGATCTGACACGCCGCCGCGGTAGATGCGCTCGCCAAGCACCACCAAGTCCTTTTCCTTGGCAAAACCGGGCTTGATCTTCTTGGCGGCCACCCAAAAGGAGATGTCTTTCATGTCGGCGTCGCTGAGCTGGGAGGCAAAACCCTGCATGATCGGGTTCTTACGAACCCCAGACTTGAACTCCTTAAGCTGCTTGACGAGGTACTCCGGATGCTGCTGGGCCAGCTTGGGATTGACCGGCGTACCCGAATTGCCGTCAGCGCCGTGGCAGGCCGCGCACACTGCCGAGAACTTGGCTTCTCCGTTGACGAGGTCGGGCTTGGCGACCTTGGCCGGCGCGGCTTCCCCAGCAGCATGAGAAGAAACAGCGGGAACGGCCAGCAAGGCAGCGAGAAAGTAAGTGGCGAACAGCTTCATATCGGGGAGATTTAATTAGAGAGCACAATAAAACCAACAGCGCTAGATTTTACAATGCCTTGGAAAACCAAACCCGTAAAGACTTTGAAGCGCCTTGTGTAACCCGCCAAAAGCAATAACAAAGCGGCCACCAGCGAGAAAAGCGACCCAAAGCGGCTCCCCCAGACTTGGCCGGCACACGAGCTCGAGATCTGAGACGCGCCCCAAGGACCAAGCCCGCCCACGCGGCTGGCAGCAAGCAAACGGAACGCCTCGCCAGCTTCTCCGGCCTTTTCACCAAGTAAAGCCTATGACCACCGCCTCTCCCGCTCTCCCGGGCTCTCCCAGCGAGCTGGAAAAAATCGCCATGGGATGGATGCACACGGCGAGGTTCCTAACCACCGCGCCCGAGCTGCATCACCTGCCAGCGCTTGATGTGCCCGAAATCGCTTTCGTGGGCCGCTCCAACGCGGGCAAGTCCACCTGCATCAACACCCTGACGCAGCAGCACCGGCTGGCGTTTGCCTCCAAGACGCCCGGACGCACGCAAAGCATCAACTTGTTTTCGCTGGGCAAGCAAGGCATCACCGACGCGGTGCTGGCCGATCTGCCCGGCTACGGCTATGCCGCTGTGCCCAAGGCCGCCAAGTACCGCTGGCAGCAAGTGATGGCCAATTACCTGCAAACCCGGCGCAACCTGACCGGCATCGTGCTCTTGTGCGACCCGCGGCTGGGCCTGACGGAGCTCGATGAGATCCTGCTTGACGTGGTGCGCCCACGGGTAGTCGAAGGCCTGAAGTTCCTGGTGCTGCTGACCAAGTCCGACAAGCTCAACAAGACCGAAGCGAACAAGGTGCTGTCCATCGTGCGACTGCAAGCCGGCGGCGGGGATGTGAAACTCTTTTCCGCATTGAAGCGAAAAGGCGTCGATGAAGTCGCCCGGCACCTCTGGGATTGGGCCCATCCCGAAGGTCTGGAGGGCCAGATGCCCGCCCAAAACCAGCCCGCCAAGCCAAACCCGCAAACACAAGACGAAGAACCTGAAGCGCCCGAAGCCTGAAGGCCTGAGCCTGAAGTGCTGCTTTCGGTTCGGTTTTCGGTTCAGGGGCTTTCAACGCCAGGGCTTTCAAACAAGGTAAGCGCATGATCCGTCTCCACGACCACTTGCTGCCGAACGGCATCACCCTGTCTTGCCGCAGCGCCGGCAACGCCGGCCGGCCGGTGCTGATGTTTTTGCATGGTTTCCCGGAAGCTGCCTTTGTCTGGGACGCGCTGCTGCTGCATTTTTCGCAAGCCGAACACGGCGGCTTTCACTGCATCGCGCCGAATATGCGGGGCTATGAACGCTCCAGCGCCCCCGCCGGAGCCGCCGCCTACCGTGCCAAACACCTCACGCAGGACATCGCCGCGCTGATCGGCGAGGTCTGCGGCAAGGACGGCCAGCTCGCCGCCTTGGTGGCGCATGACTGGGGTGGCGCGGTGGCCTGGAATCTGGCCGCAGCCCGACCCGAACTGATGGCCCGACTGGCAATCATCAACTCGCCGCATCCCGGTACTTTCCTGAAGGCGTTGCAGCATTCACCAGCCCAGCAGGCGGCCAGCGCGTACATGAACTTTTTGATTCGGCCGGATGCCGAAGTCTTGCTGGCCGAGGACGACTACCGGCGGCTGTGGAACCTCTTCACCGGCATGGGCGCTGTGGACGGACCGCAAGCCTGGCTGAGCGACACGCTCAAGGAGCAATACCGCGCCATCTGGCGGGCCGGCCTGACCGGTGCACTCAACTACTACCGCGCCTCGCCGCTGCGCCCGCCGCGTGCCGAAGACCCGGCCGCTGCCGCTGTCACCTTGCCGCCTGAAATGTTGACGGTGAAGGTGCCCACGCTGGTGCTCTGGGCCACGGGTGACACCGCCCTGCTGCCCGAGTTGATCGACGATTTGCCGGCTTTTGTGCCGCAGCTGACGCTCGAACGCATTGACGGCGCGACCCACTGGATCGTGCACGAGCAGCCGGCGCTGGTGCAATCGCGCCTGGCAGCCTTCTTGCGCTGAGCCCGGCGCCCGGCGCGGGCTCAGGAACCGGGCGGCTCAGAGGCTCAGAGGCTCAGAGGCCAGAGGGAAGGGGCCAGGGGCCTCAGTAGACCGGCGGCAAGCCAGCCGGCCGGCTCTTGAAGCGCTTGTGAACCCAGTAATACTGCGCCGGCATGGTGTTGATGAAGCGCTCCAGGTGCTGATTGACCAGCGCGGTGTCGGCCTCGAGATCGCCGCTCGGGTAGTTCGGCCAAGCAGGCATCACTTCGACGTCATAACCGCTGGCGGTGAGCCGCGGCACCACCGAAATCACCTTGGCTCGGCCCAGGCGGGCAAAGCGCGGGATCGACGGCACGGTCGCCGTCGGCACGCCGAAAAAGGGCACAAACACCGTGCCCTCAAAGCTGAAATCCATGTCGGGCAGCAGGTAAAGCACCTCGCCCGAACGCAGCGCGTTCACATTGCCCTTGACGCCTTCCCTGCGCAAGAACAGCCTGACCCGGCCAAAGCGCAGGCGCCCGGCCTTGATCCACTGGTCCAGCAGCGGGTTGCTTTGCTCAGAGTAAATCGAGGTGAAGTCCCGGTCAATGGCCATGTTGATGGCGGTCGCGCCGGCGTCCAGGCCGTAAAAATGCGGGCTGAACACGATGGTGGGCGCGTGGCCCTCGAACTCGTTGAGCGCACCGTGCAAGTGCAGACGCCGGGCCAGCACCTCGGGGCGCCCGTGCCAGAGCCAGCTGCGGTCCAGCCAGGTCTGCGCGAAATAGACAAAGGTCTGGCGCGCCAGACTCCGGCGTTCGGCCGCGCTGCGCTCGGGAAAACACAGCGCCAGATTGACTTGAACCACCCGCCGGCGTGGCACCGCCACCCCGTACAACACCCAGCCCAGCACGGCGCCCAGACCCCGCACCAGGGGCAGCGGAAAGTGCGCCAGCAAGCGCATGAAAGCGATGCCCGCGCGGGTCGCCTGGGTGCTGAAAAATGCCCGGAACTTGGCGCTCACGTCGTACCCCGATCATCGGGCGCGGCAGGCGATCCGGGAGCGGCTGGTGCACGGGCCGGCGCAGCCCCGGCCGCCGGCACGGCGCTATCGCGGCGCGGCATCTTGTAGCGGGCGTAGGCCCACAGGTACTGGCCCGGTTGACTTAGCACCAGCGACTCAATGGCCTGGTTGACCAAGGTCACGGCGCCAAGCAAGTCAGGCGGCGGTGAAGTAGCCAGGCCGGCGACTGGCGGGAGTATTTCCATCGAATAACCCTGGCCGCGCGGCAGGCGGATCGTGCGCACCGGCAGCATGGCGGCGCCGCTTTGCAGGGCCAGCCGCGCCGCCAGCGTCATGGTGTAAGCGGTTCGGCCAAAAAACGGTGCCCACAAACCCAAACCTTCGGGCGGCACCTGGTCGGTCAGCAAAGCCACCGCGGCATTGGCCTTGAGCGCCTTGTGCATTTGCCGGATTCCGCTCAGGCTGGCGGGCACCGCCACCATGCCCGGGCGCTGCCGGCTCGATTGCATCAGGCGGGCCAGCCAGGCCTGACGTGCCGGCCGGTACATGGCGGTCACGGGACCATAGAGTTCGGCCAGCGCCTGCGGTGCCAGCTCAAAACTGCCGGCATGCGGCGCGAAAAAGATGACACCCCGGCCGGCGGCAAAAGCCGCCTCGGCATGCGCCTGGCCTTGCACCCGGACCTGCCCCAGACAAGACTGGCCCGGCGGCCGCATCCAGAGCTTGGGTAACTCGGCGACAAAGCGACCGGCTTCGGCAATCGCCGGGCGCGCCAACGCGAAGGGCACGCCGGCCTGCGCCACATTGGCCCGAAAGGCCACGCGGTAGCGCGGACTGACGAACCAGACGCCCCAGCCCACCAGCGCGCCCAGCGCATGCAGCAGCCGCAATGGCCAGAGGGCGAGAAAGCGAAACAGAAAAAACATCGGTAAGCAAGTCAATCAGGGCAGCCAGAGACACGAGCAAGTGCCAGAGAATGGCACGCGCCGGGCGGGCACCCGCCATTCAGGTAGTGCTTGAGTTTACTGGCGACGGCGCGGCGACGAATTGAAAAACGGCAGGCCGGAAAAGGCGGGGAAAGCAGTGAAGAGCAGGAAGAGCCAGCCCGCCCCCCTATATATAATTCGGCTGTCGCCGAGTTACAGAACAACTTGCAGGGCGACGTTAAACCTCACTGCTAAAGCGTTCGCCGAGGCACACCGAGCCGGCAACGCGCCGACTAACCCGATGGAGTGCAACACAATGGCGAACGATTTCCTTTTCACCTCCGAATCTGTCTCTGAAGGCCACCCTGACAAGGTCGCTGACCAGATCTCCGACGCGATTCTCGACGCGATCTTCAAGCAGGACCCCAAGTCCCGCGTCGCCGCTGAAACCCTTTGCAACACCGGTCTGGTGGTGCTGGCCGGCGAGATCACCACCAACGCGCATGTGGACTACATCCAGGTGGCGCGCGACACCATCAAGCGCATCGGCTACGACAACACCGAATACGGCATTGACTACAAAGGCTGCGCTGTGCTGGTGGCCTACGACAAGCAAAGCAACGACATCGCCCAAGGCGTGGACCACGCCTCTGACGACCACCTCAACACCGGCGCCGGTGACCAGGGCCTGATGTTTGGCTACGCCTGCGACGAGACGCCCGAGCTGATGCCCGCGCCCATCTACTACGCCCACCGGCTGATGGAGCGCCAGGCCCAGTTGCGCAAAGACGGCCGCATGCCTTTTCTGCGCCCGGACGCCAAGAGCCAAGTCACCATGCGCTACGTGGACGGCAAGCCCCACAGCATCGA
>CAJAOB010000356.1 GCA_903941205.1 uncultured Burkholderiales bacterium
CCGGCGATGGACGCGATGTTGATGATGCGACCGGAGCGGCGCGGGATCATGCTCTGCTTGCCGATGTGCTGGCTCAAGATGAAGTAGCCGCGAACGTTGAGGTTCATGACCTTGTCCCAGGCCTCGAGCGGGTGGTCTTCGGCTGGCGCGCCCCAGCTGGCGCCGGCGTTGTTGACCAGGATATCGACATGGCCCATGCGGCGCAGGGTTTCGTCGGCCAGCGCGTGAATCTCGGCTTCCTTGGCGCAGTCGGCGGCAATCCAGTCGCAGTCGATGCCGGCGGCCTTGAGTTCGGCCGCGGCTTCCTGCAGGTCGCTGGCTTTACGCGACGAGATCATGACTTTGGCACCGGCCTCGCCCAGCGCATGGGCCAATTGCAGGCCCAGGCCGCGCGAGCCCCCGGTGACGAGGGCGGTTTTACCGGTGAGGTCAAACAATTGCTGAACGGTGCGGGTCATGACTATCTCCTGGATGGATAAGGGCGCAGGGCCGGGCGGTCAGCCTTTAAGCGCCGAGAGGTTAAAGAGGGGAAGAGGTAAAGAGGTAAGGATGTGGATCGGTAAAGCTCGAGCAGAACCAGGGCGGCAATTTCATGGCGCCACGCCTGCGCCGCAGCCGGGTGGGTGCTCTGAGCGCGAGAAGCACTGACTCAATCGGGCCACAGGCGACAAGCTTGCGGGGTCAGGCGTCAGGCGTCAGGATCCAGGCGGGAGCGCACGTAAACCAGCGCAAAACCGATCAGCGCCACCAGGGCGCCTCCCAAAATCAGCGTCCAGCCTAGCGCGTCATCCGTGCGCTGCACCGAAATACCGAGCACCAAGGTCAGCAAACCGCCATAAACCAGCACCCAGATCAGTTGCTGAACCCATTTGAGGGTCGAAAGTGAAGTCATCAAAAAGCCTCCTCAGGCAATTCGGCGCAGGTCATGTCACGGCGTTCCACAACCCCCAGCCAGGCCCCGATCTTAGGCAGTTCGTAATGGAAGAAGTACCGGGCCGCGGCCAGACGCCCGGCATTGGCTGCGTCCGCGCTCTGGGCCGCCAGCGCCACGTCAAGCCAGATCCAGGCCAGCACCGTGTGACCAAAGGCCTGCATATAGGGCACGGCGTTGGCCAAGGCCTGGCCGGGCTCGCCGGTGGACCAGGTGGCGCGGGTGGCGCTCTCAATTTGCTGCCAGGCCGCCAGCAGCGCCTCCGCATGCGCCTCCAGTACCGGCACGCTGGCAGCACGACGGGCGGTTGCCTCAACGCGCTCCGCAAGCAGGCGCAAGCCCCGGCCTTTTTCCATCAGCACCTTGCGGCCGAGCAAGTCGGTGGCCTGAATGCCGTGGGTGCCTTCGTGAATCATGTTGAGCCGGTTGTCGCGCCAGTACTGCTCTACCGGAAAGTCGCGCGTGTAGCCGTAGCCGCCATGGACCTGAATGGCCAGCGAATTGGCTTCCAGGCACCATTCGCTGGGCCAGCTTTTGGCAATCGGCGTGAGCACTTCAAGCAGCAGGCGCGCGTCGTCAGCCGCTGCAGGCACGCCGGTGTGTTGCTCATCAACCAGACGCGCGCAATACAGCTCCAGTGCCAGCGCGCCTTCGCAATAGGCTTTTTGCGCCAGCAGCATGCGCTTGACGTCTGCGTGCTCAATGATGCGCACTTGCGGCTTCGAGGCGTCTTTGCCGCCGGGGCCCAGCGCCCGGCCCTGCGGCCTGTTCTTGGCATAGTCCAGACTGGCGTGATAGCCCGCCATGCCCAGCATGGTGGCGGCAATGCCGACGCCAATGCGCGCTTCGTTCATCACGTGAAACATGCAGTGCAGGCCTTCGTGCGGCTTGCCCACCAGGTAGCCAACGGCGCCGGCGCCGTTGCCAAAAGGCCCGCCGGCTTCGGGGTTGACCGGGAACTTGCCTTCGCCGAAGTTGAGCAGCGTGTTGGTGGTGCCGCGCCAGCCGAGCTTGTGGTTCAGGCCAGCCAGAGCCACGTCGTTGCGCACGCCGGTCAACTGCCCCTGGCTGTCAACCAGTTTTTTGGGCACGACAAACAGCGAGATGCCACGCGTGCCGGCAATCAGCTTGCCGTCTGGCCCCGGAATCTTGGCCAGCACCAGGTGAATGATGTTCTCAGTGAGCTCATGCTCGCCGGCCGAGATCCACATCTTGTTGCCGCGCAGGCGGTAGCGTGGACCCAGCGGATCGTTCTCGAAATCGTCGCCGTCGGGCAGCGCCCGGGTCGCAATGTCGCTCAGCGAAGAACCAGCCTGCGGCTCCGACAGGCACATCGTGCCCGAGAAACGGCCCGAGAACTCGTTGCGCGCAAACACCGCTTTTTGCAGCGCGGTGCCATGAACCATCAACAAATTGGCGTTGCCGGTGGTCAGCATGCCCGAGCCGATGCTGACCGACGCCATGGCAAAAAATGAATTGGCAGCGGCTTCGACCGTGTAGGGCAGCTGCATGCCGCCGTCTTCATAGTCTTGCGAGGCGCTGAGCATGCCGGACACGGCATAGGCTTTTTGCGCCTCGTGCGTTGCGGCCGGCAAAATGACCTTGTCGCCGTCAAACTGCGGCTCCTGCTGATCGACGAGGCGGTTGAAAGGCGCGTATTTCTCGCGCGCCATGCGCTCGCAGGTGTCAAATACCGCGTCAAAGGTGCTGCGCGAATGGTCCGCAAAGCGCTCGCGTTCGCTGAGCGACTCAGCGTCCAGCCAGTCGTACAGCAGAAAATCAAGGGTGGACCGCAGGCTCATGATTGCTCCCGATCAGTAAGTGACAAACAAACTAGGCGCCGGAGCCTTAGACAAGCCCGGGTGCGACAGACAGATACCGCTGGCGCCAGCGGATCGCCCAAGGGGTGGCCGACTCGGCCAGCAAACTGGCAGGGGCCACGCTCAAAGCCAGGTGCACGGCCTGCCCGCCTGAAGTGGCTGGCTGGCCGGCCGGGGCCGGCTTGCGCCGCCTCAGAGTACTTCGTAAATGCCAGCTGCTCCCATGCCGCCGCCAATGCACATGGTGA
>CAJAOB010000357.1 GCA_903941205.1 uncultured Burkholderiales bacterium
CTTTCATGACGACCGGCCGGTGGCGCGGCTGCAAGCCGCCGCGCTGACGGCCGACACGATGCAGCGACTCACCGCCGGCAATGCCCGACGTTTTCTGGGTCTGCCGCCATCGGCAGCACCCGCCCCCTGACCCAAGGACGCCCATCGCATGACCCATGCCTCCAGTCTCATCAGCGCCTTGCGCAGCGTGGCTTTCAATGTGCCGGACCTCGCTCTGGCCGAAGACTTCTACACCCGTGTCTGGGGCCTGAGCGTGGCCGCGCGCGAGCCGGGCGCGCTCTACCTTCGCGGCACCGGCGCCGACCACCATTTGCTGGCCTTGCACCAGCAGGACGGGCCGGCGCAAATACGCCATGTGACGCTGCGGGCGCGCAGCCTGCAAGCGCTGCACCAGGCGGCGGCCTCGGCGCTTGCCGCCGGGGGGCGCGTGGTTCAGGACGCAACCGAATTGCACAGCCCCGGTGGCGGCACGGCCGTGAAAATTGCCGACCCGCACGGGCGGATCTTTGAGCTGGTGTTTGGCGACACGCTGCATGCCGAGACTGCTGCGCAAGCCGACGCGCCGGTTCGCCTTGCGCATGCAGTGCTGAACAGCCACAGCGTGGAGGCGACCCGCGCCTTTTTGGAGCAGGTGCTGGACTTCTCGCTGTCGGACCGGACCCGGATCATGGCCTTCATGCGTTGCAACAGTGACCATCACAGCCTGGCGCTGGGCGACACCGACAACGACGCGCTCAACCACATCGCTTTCGTGGTTGCCGACACCAATGCGGTGATGCGCGGCGGCGGGCGCATGAAGGACGCCGGCTTTGGCATTGAGTGGGGGCCAGGCCGGCACGGTCCGGGTGACAACGTTTTCAACTATTTCATCGGCCCGTTTGACATCGTCATCGAATACACCGCCGAAGTGCAGCAGGTCGATGACAGCTACACAGCCGGCCAGCCTTCGGACTGGACCTGGCCGCCCGGCCGGGTGGACCAGTGGGGCATTTCGGCGCCCCCCAGCGCCGCGCTCAAGCAGGCGCAACGCGCAGTTTTTTTTGCCCCGGTCTGAAAGTTGCACGTTCGCCTTGCCTGTGCGCTTTGCTACGGCGCCTTGTCCGTGCGCTCAGTGCATCCTGATTTTTTCCTTTGACTTGTTCACCTGATTTTTCTCACCAGGAGTTTTCATGCGCTTTACCACCTACCGACAGCACGATCAGGACCGCCTCGGCGTGGTCACCGGATCAGACGTCATTGACCTGCAACTGGCCTTGCCCGCCTTGAGCTGCGACCTGCGCAGCAACTTGCGCGCTGGCGTGGACATGATCGCTGCGGCCCGCGCTGCGATCGAGTCAAACGCCCCGCGCATGCCACTGGCCGGCCTGACCCTGTCGCCCCTGCTGCCGGAGCCGGGAAAGATCATCTGCCTGGGCCTGAACTACTTTGACCACGCCAAGGAAGGCGGCCGCGACAAGCCCGAATACCCCTGGTTCTTTCTGCGATCAGCCTCGTCCCTGCTGGCGCCCCATGCCAAGGCCCTGCGGCCCAAAGTCTCGAGCCGCTTCGACTATGAAGCCGAGGTGGCTGTGATCATCGGCAAGACCGTCAAGCACGCGACGATGGACAAGGCGCTGGACGCCGTCTTTGGCTACAGCTGCTTTAACGACATGTCGGTGCGCGATTACCAAAAGAAAACGCCGCAGTGGAGCATCGGCAAGAACTTTGACCGCAGCGGCGGCTTTGGCCCGGTCCTGGTGACGGCCGACGAACTGCCCGCCGGCGCCAGCGATCTGCGCATTCAGTCCCGCCTCAACGGCCAGGTCATGCAAGACGCCAACACGCGCGACATGATCTGGGGCGTGGCCGAGACCATCCAGCTGGTGACGGAGTGCATGACGCTCGAGCCCGGCGACCTGATCATCATGGGAACACCGGCCGGCGTGGGCCAGGCCCGCACCCCCCCGGTCTGGATGAAACACGGCGACACCATCGAGATCGAGATCGAAAACATCGGCATCTTGCGCAACACGGTCGAGGACGAACTGGCGTGAGCACGGGCGCTCTGGCTGGCGCCGCGCCTTACGACGTAGCGATTGTGGGCTTTGGCCCGAGCGGGGCCGTGGCGGCCGGTTTGCTGGGTGCCTGCGGCATCCGCACCTTCGTTTGCGACCGCAGCCAAGAGGTCTACGACAAGCCGCGGGCCATTGCCCTGGACCATGAAATCCTGCGGATCTTCCAGCAGATGGGCCTGCTCGAAAAAATCGAGCCCTTTCTGGAGCCCTTCACCGATTCGGTTTTCTACGGCGTGGCCGGTCAGGTCATCAAGCGCATGTCGACCGTGGCCGAGCCCTTTCCGCTGGCGCACACGCCTTCGGTGGTCTTCACCCAGCCGCCTGTCGAGCGGATCCTGCGGTCGCACGCAGCGAGCTTTGCCTCCATCACCATCGCGCTGGGCGTGGAGCTGGTCGGCATGTCACAAGATGCCGCCGGTGTGCGGCTGGACCTGCGTGACGCGGCAGGCCAGCCCTCCACAGTTCAGGCGCGTTACCTGATCGGCTGTGACGGCGCCAGCAGCAGCGTGCGCGCGCTGGCCGGCATCGCGCTGCAGGACCTGGGCTTTGACGAGCCCTGGCTGGTGATCGACGTGCTCATGAACGAGCAAGGGCTGTCCAAACTTCCCCTGACCAGCGTGCAGTACTGTCGGCCCGAACGGCCGGCC
>CAJAOB010000358.1 GCA_903941205.1 uncultured Burkholderiales bacterium
AGCGCCTTTCCTGCCCCTTAATGACGGCAAGGATCGCGGGCTTTCAGGCTGCGGATTCTGGCGTTTTGGCCCCTGCCTTTTTACCTTTCTACATGCAAAAAATCATCCGGCAAATCGCCGCAGAAATCAAAGTCCGCGAGCAACAGATTCAGGCTGCCGTGGACCTGCTTGACGGCGGCGCGACCGTCCCTTTCATTGCCCGTTACCGCAAGGAAGTGACCGGCGGGCTGGACGACATCCAGCTGCGCGAACTTGAATACCGGCTGGGCTACCTGCGTGAGCTGGAAGACCGGCGCGACACCGTGCTCAAGAGCATTGAAGAGCAGGGCAAGCTCACGCCCGCGCTGCGTGCCGCCCTAGAAGCCGCCGCCACCAAGCAAGACCTCGAAGACCTGTACCTGCCCTACAAGCCCCGGCGCCGCACCAAGGGCCAGATCGCGCGTGAAAACGGCATCGAGCCGCTGGCCGATGCACTGTTTGCCGACCCCAGCCTGGTGCCGGCGGACGCCGCAGCGCCTTATGTGAAAGCCGAAAAGAACGAAAGCGGCGACGACTTCAGCACCGTGCAGGCGGTGCTGGACGGTGTGCGCGACATCTTGAGCGAGCGTTGGGCCGAAGACGCGCCGCTGGTGCAGTCGCTGCGCGCCTGGCTGTGGAGCGAAGGGCTGTTGGCCTCCAAGCTGGTCGCCGGCAAGGACGAAAACAACCCGGACCACGCCAAGTTCCGCGATTATTTTGACTACGACGAGCCGATCGGCCGGGTGCCGTCGCACCGCGCGCTGGCGGTGTTTCGCGGTCGCGCGCTCGAAATTCTGGACGCCAAGCTGGTCTTGCCCGAGCCGCCCGTGTCACCCGCACTGGCCGGCGCTCCGGTCAAAGGCCCGGTGGTCTCGCTGGCCGAAGGCAAGATCGCGATTCACCTGGGCTGGAGCCACAAGGCACGGGCTGCTGACGACCTGCTGCGCAAATGCGTGGCCTGGACCTGGCGCGTCAAGCTGAGTTTGTCGCTGGAGCGCGACCTGTTCACGCGCCTGCGTGAAGATGCCGAGAAGGTCGCCATCAAGGTGTTTGCCGACAACCTGCGCGACTTGCTGCTGGCCGCGCCAGCCGGCCCGCGCGTGGTGATGGGGCTGGACCCGGGCATCCGCACCGGCGTCAAGGTCGCCGTGGTCGATGCCACCGGCAAGCTGGTCGAGACAGCCACCGTGTTTCCGCACGAGCCGCGCCGCGACTGGGACGGCTCGCTGCACACGCTGGCCAAGCTCAGCGAAAAACACGGCGTCAATCTGATCGCGATTGGCAACGGCACCGCCAGCCGCGAAACCGACAAGCTCGCTGGCGACCTGATCAAACTCATCAACAAGCATGCAGAAAGCACTGGCAGCGCCTGGCCGATCGACAAGGTGGTGGTCAGCGAGGCGGGTGCATCGGTGTATTCGGCGAGCGAATTTGCCTCGCAGGAAATGCCTGACGTGGACGTCAGCTTGCGCGGCGCGGCCAGCATTGCGCGGCGCCTGCAAGACCCGCTGGCCGAGCTGGTCAAGATTGATCCCAAGTCCATCGGCGTCGGCCAGTACCAGCACGACGTCAACCAGAGCGAGCTGGCGCGCAGCCTGGACACCGTGGTCGAGGATTGCGTCAACAGCGTGGGCGTGGACTTGAACACCGCCAGCGTGCCGCTGCTGGCCCGCGTCTCGGGCCTGAGCCAGACGGTGGCCAAGTCGGTGGTGCGTTGGCGCGACGCCAACGGCGCTTTTGGCAGCCGGGCTGACTTGCTCAAGGTGAACGGCCTGGGCGCCAAGACCTTCGAGCAAAGCGCCGGCTTTTTACGCCTGAACGCCAGCAGCAACCCGCTGGACCGCACCGGCGTACACCCGGAAACCTACCCCGTGGTCGAAAAAATCATGCATCACACCGGCAAGCCGGTGGCCGAACTCATGGGCCGCGCAGAAATGCTCAAGACCCTGCGCCCCGAGCTGTTTGCCAACGAAAAGTTTGGCGTCATCACGGTCAAGGACATCCTCGCCGAGCTGGAAAAGCCCGGCCGCGACCCGCGCCCGGACTTCAAGGTCGCGCGCTTTAACGACGGCGTGGAAGACATCAAGGACTTGAAAGAAGGCATGGTGCTCGAAGGCACGGTCAGCAACGTGGCCGCCTTTGGCGCCTTCATCGACATCGGCGTGCATCAAGACGGCCTGGTGCATGTGAGCCAGCTGGCCAATAAGTTCGTCACCGACGCGCGCGAAGTCGTCAAGACCGGTGACATCGTCAAGGTCCGCGTGACCGAAGTCGACGTGGCCCGCAAGCGCATTGGCCTGACCATGAAGCTCGACGCCGCGCCCGCCCGCCGCGACGGCCCGCGCGACAACAAGTTCGAAGGCGCCGCCCGCGGTGAACGCTCACCCAACCGCAATGCCACGCAAGGCTACAACCAGCGGACCGAACCCGCAGGGCAGGGCAGCGCCATGGCCTCGGCTTTTGCCAAACTGCAGGGCTTGAAGAAATAAACGCCGGGAGCCCTGCGCTTGAAAGCCCTGCACCTCCACGCCGGCCCCGGCGCGCGCCGCCATATCGCGCAAAACGGCTTGCGGCCGCACGACATTGGCGTGATTCCCGGGGCGGCGGGTGGCCCCAAGGGGCTGATTCTCGGGCCGCTGGACCGCTTTATTTTTGGGCAATGGCTGCCGCAGTCCAGCCAGCCGGTGGATCTGGTCGGCGCCTCGGTGGGTGCCTGGCGCATGGCCACCGCCTGCCTCCATGATTCGGTGCCGGCTTTCGAGCGGCTTGAGCGTGACTACATTCATCAGCATTACGAAACCCCGGCCGGCCAGAAGCGGCCGACGGCTGATTACGTCAGCGCGCGTTTTGGTGACAGCTTGAAGGATTTTTATGGCGGGCGTATCCGGGAAGTGCTGCAACACCCGCGTTACCGGCTGCACATCGTCACCTCACGCGGCAGGCACCTGTTGGCGCGCGAACACGCCTGGCGCACGCCGCTGGGTTATTTCGGCGCATTCCTCACCAACGCCGTGCGCCGAAATGCCATGGGCGCCTGGCTTGAGCGGGTGGTGTTTTCCAGCGCAGCGGGCGCGGTGGCTGGCGCAGGCTGCGCGCCGCTGCCGTTTGCCACACACGACTACCCGACGCAGCAGGTCGCGCTGACCGAAGCCAACTTCAACCTGGCGCTGCAAGCGAGCTGCTCGATTCCCTTCTTGCTGCGTGCGGTGCACGATATTCCGGGCGCACCGACGGGCGCCTATTGGGACGGCGGCATCACCGACTACCACTTGCACCTGGATTACGCCCACACCGCGCCAGCCCAAGGCGAGCGCGGCGCCGGGCTGGTGCTCTACCCGCATTTTCAGCAAGCCGTGGTGCCCGGCTGGCTCGACAAAAGCCTCAAGTGGCGGCATGGCGCCACCGCTTTTCTGGACAACATGCTGCTGCTTGCGCCCAACCCCGACTGGGTGAAAAGCCTGCCCAACGGCAAGCTGCCCGACCGCCGCGACTTCACGCATTACGGCAACGACCTCGCAGCGCGTGTCAAAGCCTGGAACACCGCCACCGCCGCCAGCGCGCAACTGGCCGACGAGTTGCAGGAATGGCTGGCTAGGCCGGACATGGGCCGTGTCTTGCCGCTTTGATGCGCTGACCCACCGATGCGTCGGCCTTTCTGATTTGCCCGCCAAACCCGCACCCGCATGCTGCCCCGGATGACTTCAGCCCCTTCTTTGCCCCAGGCCGAACCGCCCAGGCTCGCCGATCCGGTCCGGCGCCTGCTGGAGATGCTTGGCAGCGCCGACCGGTCACCGCCACAACGCACCCTGATTGCGCTGGCGGGTTTGCCAGGCTCTGGCAAAAGCACGCTCGCCGCCGCCTGGACCCAGGCCGTCAACGCCCAAGCCGGGCCGGGCGCCATGGTGGCCCTGGGCATGGACGGTTTTCATTTAAGCCGGGCCGCACTCGCCCGGTTTCCTGACCCGGTCGCGGCCCTGCGCCGCCGCGGCGCCCCCTGGACCTTTGACCCCCAAGCCCTGGCCCGCCAGCTTCAGGCGCTGCGCCAGCCCGGCGCCGCAGAATCGGCACCCGTCGACTGGCCCGGCTTTGAGCACGGCGTCGGCGATCCGGTCGAAGCCGCTCTCAGCGTCGCGCCGGGCACGCGCCTGGTGCTGGTGGAGGGCTTGTATCTGCTCCACAAAGACCACGGCTGGGACGTGGCCAGCGCATTTGACGAACGCTGGTTTCTGGATGTTCCGCTGACCACCGCCTGCGAACGCCTGGCCCGCAGGCACATGGCCACGTCCGACCAAAGCCTGGCGCAAGCGCAGGAACGCATCGCTGTGAATGACCGCCTGAACGCCGGCATCGTGCTGACCACACGCAGCGGGGCGGACTGGTTGGTGGCGGTGGATTAACAGGCAGTATTTTCAACCCCTTGTTTATTAGTAAGAACCGCCCATCATAAAATCTCATCGAGAAGTTTCTAATGTATATACTTAATTGATATGCAAGCAATAAGTTGACTTTATTCTAATCTCATAAAATTCTTTAAAATTCTATGAAAAGAACTATCAAAAAATCATTACGCCTATGTATGAGTTTTTTCG
>CAJAOB010000359.1 GCA_903941205.1 uncultured Burkholderiales bacterium
ACCGCGGTTTTTGTGGATGTGGCCGAACGCGCGCATCTGCGTCATGGGCGGCGAGCAGGCCGCCGGCGTGCTGGCCACCGTCAAGCGTGACGGCATTGAAGCCCGCGGCGGCCAATGGAGCGCCGAAGAAGAGGCCACCTTCAAGCAGCCCGTGCTCGACCAGTTCGCCCACCAGTCGCATCCTTACTATTCGAGCGCGCGCTTGTGGGACGACGGCGTGATCGACCCGGCCGACACACGCCGCGTGCTGGCGCTGGGCTTGTCGGCCTCGCTCAACGCGCCGATTGGCGAACCCAAGTTCGGCGTATTCCGGATGTAATGTGTATACTTTTTAGGTTTTATACACATCCGGAGTTTGGGCATGAGAACCAATATCGAGATTGACGACGCCTTGATGGCTGCCGCCATGGAAGCTGGCGGCTTCAAGACCAAGAAGGAAGCGGTCGAAGAAGGCTTGCGGCTGGTGCGCCGCCGCAAGGTTTACGACGGCTTGCTCGCTTTGCGTGGCAAATTGCAATGGGACGATTCAGACGAAGGTTGGGCGCGTGCCCCGACTGACGCTGAGCCGCCGGCAGCCATTCAAGAACCGCGTGCGGCGTATGCAGGTCCGGCCAAAGCACCGGCTTCCAAGCCGACCAAGGCTCCCAGGGCCCGCGCAAGGGGCAAGTCCGCATGATCCTGGTGGACTCCAGCGTCTGGATTGATTTCTTCCGTGTCGGGCATGGCCCTGCCTGCTCGGCGCTGGCGCAGTGTCTGGGTGACTCCAGCGTGGAAGTCGGCATGGCAGACCTTGTGCTGTTCGAGGTGATGCGCGGCTTTCGGGAAACCCGCTCGATGCGCGAGGCGCAAGCCCTCATGAGCGCGCTGCCCCAGGTCGAGATCGGCGGACGAGCGCATGCGCTTGAGGCCGCCGAACGCTACCGCCGGCTGCGCGCCCGGGGCCGCACGGTGAGCAGCCCGGTCGACGTACTGCTTGCCAGCTATTGCATGACCTACGGCCATGTCTTGCTGCACCGGGATGCGGACTTTGAATCGCTTCAGGTGATGGGAGGGCTGGACACATGGCCGCATTGAGCCCCTCTACCACGCAGTTTCCGCACACTTACTGCGCACTCACCGAGCACTTGCAGGGTCGTTCCGTCATTCATTTCCCGCAGCAAAAATAACTGACTCATGTTGAGGCCCGAGCCATGACCGCCACCGTTGAAGACACTCCCGAGCACGAACTGCTGCGCGACCAGATTGCCCGCCTCAATGCCAAAGAAGTCGAGCCGCACCGCGCCAATGGACCAGCCCAAGCATTGCTCAACACAAATCAATGAGCGCGACGTATGATTTTTATTTTTTACTACAAAAATATTAATTGATATGACCAATTCAGCCACCTTATCCAGCGTCGTCGACCATGTTCTGGCGGCCACTGTTCGATCCGTCTGCCCTGCTTCGGACCTGTGTTTATCGGCACTGATGCGGCTGCGTCTTTTCCTTCAAGCACGAGCGATCGGCGCAGCTCGCCGCTTTCAGACTGGCTTGCTTGTGGCACTGAGCCTGTTCGGCGCTGCACAAGCGCAGACGGTGATTGATCCGGAACTGAACGAATCGATCGAAATGATCCAGAACAATCAGCTGTTCTCGGTGGGGCTGGAGACTACCTTCTTCAAGCCCGGGGGCGCCGGACCGTTCCCGGTCGTTGTCATCAACCATGGCAAGTCACGGGGGGAATCGCGTATGCAGGAACGTTCGCGGCCCATTTCCGCCGTGCGTTATTTCCTGCAGCGAGGCTATGTGGTGGTGGTTCCCATGCGCCAGGGTTTTTCCAAGTCTGGCGGCAGTTACATCGGCAGTGGCTGCAACGTCGAGGGCAACGGCCGGGCGCAAGCCAAGGATGTCAAGGCCGTGGTCGATCATGTGGTCGCGCAGCCTTGGGCCAACCGGGATCAGTTGTTGATCCTGGGCCAGTCCCACGGCGGCTGGACTACGCTGGCATTTGGTGCGATCAACTATCCCGGAGTCAGGGGGCTGGTCAACTTTGCCGGTGGTCTTCGTCAGGAAACTTGCGTCGCCTGGGAGGCTGGACTCGCCTCGGGCGCCGCCGCCTATGCGAAAGAAACCAGGCAGCCTTCTCTTTGGTTTTATGGAGATAACGACAGTTTCTTCGGGCCGGGAACTTTCCGGCCCATGTATGAGCGCTACACCGCTGCGGGCGGGTCTGCACGTCTGGTGGCCTTTGGCCAGTTTGGCAATGACGCACACAGCCTTTTCGGGTCGCCTCGGGGTGCTCCAATCTGGCAGCCAGAGTTGTCGCAGTTCTTACAAAGCGTGGGGCTGCCGTATCAACCGCAAGCGCAATACGCCCGCTTTGCCGGGAAGCCCGTCATGGCGACACCGGCTCCAAGCAATTTCGCGAACCTGAATGACTCGAGCAAACTCCCCTTTGTGCGGGATTCGGGACGTGCGGGCTACGAGACTTTTCTGGGTAAAGAGCAGCCCCGGGCTTTTGCACTTGCACCGAGCGGCGCATGGGGCTGGGCGGAGGGCGGCGATGACCCTCTAAAAAGAGCGTTGGACAACTGCAACCGCAACAGCAAAACCCCCTGCCGCCTTTATGCGGTCGACGACCAGGTTGTCTGGGCCCCGGACTGACAAGAAGCCAAACAGGAGACAAGCGTGAACACCATCTACGAAACCCCCGAGCACGAACTGCTGCGCGACCAGATCGCCCGCTTCATCGCCAAAGAAGTCGAGCCGCACGCAGCCGCCTGGGAAGAGACCGGCATGGTGCCGCGCGAGGTGCTCAGGCGCTTGGGCCAGGCCGGTTTGTTGGGCCTCATGTACGAAGGTCAGTACGGCGGCGGCGAGGGCGATGCGCTGACCAATCTGGTGTTTGCCGAGGCGCTTTCGCAATCGACCTTTGCCGGCTTCATCATCACCGTGCTGGTGCACACCGACATGGCCAGTCCGCACCTGCACCATGCGGGAACGCCGGCACAAAAAGCCCGTTACCTGCCGGGCGTAACCTCGGGCGAGCTGATCACGGCGGTCGGCATCAGCGAGCCGGGCGCCGGCTCGGACGTGGCCGGCATCCGCACCAATGCGCGCAGGGAAGGCGATGAATGGGTCATCAACGGCACCAAAATGTTCATCACCAACGGTGTGCATGCCGACCTGTATTTTGTGGCCGCCAAAACCGGACCGGGCCGGCGCGACATGTCGATTTTCATCGTTGAAAAAGGCACGCCCGGCTTCACGGTCGGGCGCGCGCTCAAGAAAACCGGCTGGTTGTCGTCTGACACCGCCGAGCTGATTTTTGACAATGTGCGCATCCCGGCCGGCAACCTGCTCGGCGAGGAGCACAAGGGTTTTTATTCGGTGATGAAGAACTTTCAAACCGAGCGCATTGCGCTGGGCGCCATGGCGGTGGGTCACTGCACGCGGGCATTGGAAATCACGCTGGATTACGTCAAGCAGCGCCAGGCTTTTGGCGCCACGCTCTGGGACCAGCAGACCATCCGCCAACGCCTGTCCATGCTCGACGCCAAGACCCGCGCCGCGCGGCAGTTCATGTACCACTGCGCCTGGTCGGTGACGCAGGGCCACGACATCGTGCAGGAAGTCTCGATGCTCAAGGCGCTGAGCGGTGAGCTGGTCAACGAGGTGGTGCAGACCTGCCAGCAGTTCCATGGCGGCATGGGCTTCATCCGCGAGACCGCCATCGAACGCCTGTGGCGTGATGCCCGCGTGCTGGCCATCGGCGGCGGTGCTACCGAAGTGATGCTTGAAGAAGTTGCCAAGCGTTATTGATGAGCCCCCACGCTCCCCACTTCGTGTGGTCGCTGCCCCCCGAGGGGGTGCTGCGCCTGCGGCCCGGCAAAGCCGGTTCCGCGGCCCTGGCTGGGCAGCGCGGGTCGGGGGCCAAAGCTATTTACCAACAATGAACAAGGACTGCCGTATGAGCGTGATTGAACTGCACCGTCCCTCGCCACACGTGGCCGAGGTCTGGCTGAACCGGCCCGAGGTGCGCAACGCCTTCAACGAAGAATTGATCGCTGCGCTGACGCAGACCTTTGCCGCGCTGTCAGCCGAGCCCGAACTACGGGTAATTCAGCTGGGCGCGCGAGGCAAGGCCTTTTGCGCCGGTGCCGACCTGAACTGGATGCGCGCCATGGCCGACTACAGCTGGGAGCAAAACCGCGCCGACGCGCAAAAGCTCGCCGACATGCTGTGGACGATGGACCAATGCCCGGTGCCCATCATCGGCCGTATCCAGGGCGACTGCTATGCCGGCGGCATGGGGCTGGCGGCGGTGTGTGATGTGGTGGTGGCGGTGGACAACGCAACTTTTTGCTTGTCGGAAGCGCGCCTGGGTTTGCTGCCCGGCACCATCAGCCCCTACGTGATTCGCGCTCTTGGCGTGCAGGCTTCAAGGCGCTACATGGTGACAGCCGAGCGTTTCAGCGCCGCCCAGGCCCAGGCTCATGGCTTTGTCCATGCGCTGTGCCCGGCAGAGCAACTCGACGAACAAGTCGACGCCCTGGTCGCCACCGTGGTTGCCAACGGACCGCTGGCTGCTCGCGCCTGCAAGCTGCTGGTGCGCGACGTCAGCGGCGCGCCACTTGACGAAGCGCTGCGCGCCGAGACCGCGCGCCGCATCGCCGACATTCGCGCCAGCGACGAAGGCAAGGAGGGTTTGCAATCCTTCCTCCAAAAACGCCCGCCGGCCTGGCTGGCTGCGACCGAATCCTGAAGAAAGACCCGCATGTTCAAAAAAATCCTGATCGCCAACCGTGGCGAAATCGCCTGCCGCGTCGCCGCCACAGCCAGGCGCATGGCCATCAAGACGGTGGCGGTGTATTCCGACGCCGACGCCGGCGCCAAGCATGTGGCCGCCTGCGACGAGGCGGTGCACATCGGCGGCAGCGCCCCCGGCGAGAGTTATCTGCGCTGGGAACGCATCATCGAGGCCGCCCGCGCCACCGGCGCCGAAGCGATTCACCCAGGCTACGGCTTTTTGAGCGAGAACGAAGAGTTTGCGCGGGCCTGCGCCCAGGCCGGTCTGGTTTTCATCGGCCCGCCGGCCTCCGCCATCAAGGCCATGGGCCTCAAAGCCGAGTCCAAGCAGCTGATGGAGCAAGCCGGCGTGCCGCTGGTGCCCGGCTATCACGGCAGCGACCAGGACCCGGCGCTCTTGCAGCGCGAAGCCGATCGCATCGGTTACCCGGTGCTGATCAAGGCCAGCGCTGGCGGCGGCGGTAAGGGCATGCGCGCGGTGGACAAATCCGAAGACTTCGCAGCCGCCCTGGCGTCCTGCCAGCGCGAAGCCATCAGCAGCTTTGGCGACGACGCCGTGCTGGTCGAGAAATACGCCCAGCGCCCGCGCCACATCGAGATTCAGGTGTTTGGCGACATGCACGGCAACTACGTGTATCTGTTTGAGCGCGACTGCTCGGTGCAGCGACGCCACCAGAAAGTGCTTGAAGAAGCGCCGGCGCCCGGCATGAGTGAAGCCCTGCGTCGCGAGATGGGCGAAGCGGCCGTAGCCGCCGCACGTGCCGTCAACTACGTCGGCGCCGGCACGGTGGAATTCATCGTCGAGCAGCTGGATGGACGTGCCACCGCCGGGCCGCCCCAAGGTGGCACAGCCCCCTCGGGGGGCAGCGAAGCACACGCAGTGGCGAGCGTGGGGGCCAACAGTTTTCCGCCGGGCCGCCCCAAGGAAAACAGCGCCCCCTCGGGGGGCAGCGAAGCACACGCAGTGGCGAGCGTGGGGGCCAAGTTTTATTTTATGGAGATGAACACGCGCTTGCAGGTGGAACATCCTGTGACGGAAGCCATCACGGGTCTGGACCTGGTCGAATGGCAGTTCCGCGTGGCGGCCGGTCAGCCGCTGCCTTTGAAGCAAGCGCAATTGAAAATTCAGGGCCACGCCATCGAGGCGCGCATTTGCGCAGAAACGCCCGACAAGCAGTTCTTGCCAGCGACCGGCCACTTGCAGGTTTACCGCCAGCCGGCCTGTTCGCGCTTTGAACGCGCCGAAGGCGGTGTGCGGATCGACGACGGCGTGCGCGAGGGCGATGCGATCTCGCCTTACTACGACTCGATGGTGGCCAAGCTGATCGTGCATGGCGACACGCGCGAGCAGGCGCTGGCGCGGCTGGACCAGGCCCTCAGCGAGTTCCACATTGTTGGCCTGCAAACCAACGTGCAGTTCCTGCGCCATGTGGTTCAAAGTGCATCGTTTGCAAGGGCCGATCTGGACACCGCCTTGATCCCGCGCGAGGCAGCCGTGTTGTTCAACCAGGAAAAAATCGGAATGCCGGTGGCGGTCGCTGCGGCGATCGCGCTCACCTTGCAAGAGGAAACATCGCTTCAAACGCCGGACCCCTTCAGCCGCAGAGACGGCTGGCGCACCCATGGTCCCAGCAATCGGGCGTTCGAGTTCGAGTTTCATGGGCAAACGCAGGCGGCGCAACTGTGGTGTCAGCATGACGGCGCTTTGCGCCTGGCGCTGGGTGAGTTGAAACTGCCGCTGCGCTACCAGGCGACGCCTGTCGGCCTGATGCTGGAGCTGGACGGCCAGCGCCTGCTCTTGCAGGTGTACCGACAGGGCGAGGTGGTTCATGTGTTCGGTGCCCAGGGGGCAACGCAGATCACGGAG
>CAJAOB010000360.1 GCA_903941205.1 uncultured Burkholderiales bacterium
TCAGTGCCTACTTCTCGGCAATGTAGGTCCCCGACTTGCCGCCATGCTTTTCCAGCAGCTTGACGTCGGTGATCGTCATGCCCCGGTCCACGGCTTTGCACATGTCGTAAATGGTCAGCAAGGCGATTTGCACGGCAGTGAGGGCTTCCATCTCCACGCCGGTCTGGCCGACGGTTTCGACGGCGGCCGTGCAGCTGATGCTGCTGCTGTCTTCGTCAGCCAGGAACTCTAGGGCCACCCGGGTGAGCGCCAGCGGGTGGCACAGCGGAATCAGATCGCTGGTCTTCTTGGCGGCCATGATGCCGGCGACGCGGGCGATGCCGAGCACATCGCCCTTTTTGGCGTTGCCCTGCAAAATAATCTCCAGCGTCGCCGGTTGCATCAAGATGCGCCCCTGCGCGAGCGCAATGCGGTGCGTGCTGGCCTTGGCGGCCACGTCCACCATGTGGGCCTGGCCTTGGGAGTCGAAATGCGTTAGTGAAGAGGTGCTTGTCATGAGGGGTACCAAAACGAGATGTTTCTCATCATAAGAGCAGGGGCGGCTGTGCCGGGTTTTGCACTTTACGGTGGCGACACGCTGGCGCCCGCGAAGGCGGCTAGGATGACAGCCTTGCGTCAGGCAGTCGCTGGCATGCGCAAGACCCGTTGGCGTGCGACTCGCCCGCCGTTTTTGAAGCATCGCCCTCGAGGAAACCCGTTCTTGCCTTCGCCGATCCGCCCTCTTATCGCACCAGCCTTGCCGGCACTGAATTCGGCTCGCCGCCACGAGCTCGCGAACCCGCGAAACAAGTCCTGGCTTAGGCTGGGCCGCATAGCCGTGGCTTGCTGCCTGCTGCTGGCGGGTCTGGGCGCTGCTCAAGTACAAACCCCGGCGCCAGCGCCGCGGGCGGGCAACTCGCTTCCTTCCCTGGGTGACGGCCTGGAACTGGCCGCAGCGACAGAGCGACGCCTGGGTGACCGCATCGCGGCCAGCATTTACCGCGATCCGGACTACCTCGACGACCCGGTACTTGGCGACTACCTGCAAGGCATCTGGCTGCCACTGCTGGCAGCAGCCCGCGTGCGCGGCGAGCTGGCCGCAGAGCTCGAAGAGCGATTTGCCTGGGAGGTGCTGCAGGTGCGTGACCGCAGCGTCAACGCCTTCGCACTGCCCGGAGGTTATCTTGGCGTGCATACCGGTCTGGTTGGCGTGGTTGCCAACGCCGACGAGTTGGCAGCGGTGCTGGCCCACGAGCTGAGCCACGTGACGCAAAGGCATATCTCGCGCCTCATGACGCAGCAGCAGCGGCAGATGCCCTGGGTCATCGGCGCCATGATTCTCGGGGTGCTGGCAGCCAGCAAGAGTCCGACTGCCGCCAACGCAGCGATCGTGGGCGGTCAGGCCGTGGCACAGCAGGGTCAGCTCAATTTCTCGCGGGACATGGAGCGCGAAGCCGACCGCGTCGGCTTTGGCGTCATGACCGATGCAGGCTTTGAAGGCAGCGGCGTTAGCGGCATGTTTGAAAAATTACAGCATGCCGCCCGGTTGAATGACAACGGCTCCTTTCCCTATCTGCGCTCGCACCCGTTGACCACCGAGCGCATCGCCGAAGCGCGAGCCCGACTGCAACTGGCCAGCAGCCAGGCAGGTGCGCAAGCCCCGACGGCCGCAAACCGAGCCGCTGCGCACTTGCACGCGATGATGTCGGCGCGCGCCCGTGTGCTGGGCAGCCCGGGCAGCGACGCGCTGCAAAACATGCTCGCCGAAGCACAGCGAGCGCTACAGGCCGCGTCAGGCAGCGAGCTCACGCCGGCAGTGTCGGGGGCGCTCTACGGCGGTGCATTTGCAGCAAGCCGCCTGCGGGAACATGTTGCGGCACATACTCTGGCGGCGCGGCTGAGAGCGGGGATCGCCGGCACGACGCGCGCACGCTCTATGGCCAACTTGTTGACCATAGAGGTCGATCTCGAGGCGGGTAACGCAGCGCAAGCGGCCGAAGCGTCCAGACTGTCAGGCGGCGGCAGCCGGGCCGAACTGCTGGTGCAGGCACGCGCGCTGCTGGCCGTCGGTCGGGCTGCGGAGGTCTCGGAAGCCTTGCAAACCTGGGTGGTCGCCCACCCCAAGGACGCCTTGGCCTGGCAGTTACTGAGCGAGGCCTGGACCCGCCAAGGTCAGACGAGCCGCGCCATAAGGGCCGACGCCGAGAGCCGGGCGGCGCAGCTCGATTACCCGGCGGCGCTTGATCGCCTGAAGGCCGCGCAAGAGGTTTTACGTCGGGGCAGCGAGAGCGCCGGCCGCAACAACCACATCGAATCGTCCATCATCGACAGCCGCACCCGCCAGGTGACCGCCTTAATCCGGGAACAGGCGCTCGAGGACAAAGTCGATCGCAAGCTGCAGCACTGAGTAGATCAGCGAACCCAGCAGCGCCGCACCAAAGCCGCGCACGTCCAAACCGCTGAGCAAAGCCGCAGAGGCCCAGAACATCAGCGCGTTGATGACAAATAGAAACAGGCCCAGCGTGATCACGGTGACCGGCAGTGTCAGCAAAACCAGAACGGGCCGCAGCACCGTGTTGAGCGCACCCAGAACGGCTGCCGCCAGCAACGCCGAGCCGAAACTGGTGACCACGACCCCGCCATAAAGGTAGGCCACGGTGAGCAAGGCCACGGCGCTGAGGAGCCATTTGAAGATGAATTTCATGGCAACAGAATACCATCGGCGCTCCGCTCAAAGAGGCGCCGGGGCCGCCGAGTCAGTCGATCGCCACCAGCCATCCAGCGCCAGCCAAAGCGGCCACGTAACCTATGGCACCGCGCGGCTCCTGCGACTGGGTACTGGTGACGGGCTGCATGTCCAGACCAAATTTTGGCCGGCGCGCGTCCAGCACGCGGGCACTGCCAAACTGGCGAAGCAGGTCTTGTGTCTGGGTACACAGACGCGGGCCGGCTATCTCGGTGCAAACAAGATCGCCATGCCTGGCCAGCGCAGGCCGCAGTTGTGAAAATAGCTGTTCAGCCCAATCGGCACGCCAGCTGGCCCGGGCGCTGGGCCTCAGCCATTTGCTCACCCGACGGGTCATGCGCGGAGCGCAGGCGACCACGATCCAGCGCGCCGGCTGGCCCGACACAGACGTTTGCAGCATGGGCTGCAGAATTTGTAGCCCATAGCGGGCGTCGTCAACGTAAACAATGATGTTGTCCATAGCAGCTCCTTGGGTTGAAAAGGTTCAAGTCAAACAAAACGTTGGCGCGGGTCAGTGCGAAGCCAGACGCGCCGCCGCCTGACTGGCGCGGGCCCGGCGAGCAGTCCACCAGCCCGCAGCCAACACGCCCGCCACGGACAGCAGGTAAGTCGCCCACTGGGCCGCCAAGTGGACACGCTCGGAAGATGCGAAGTCCTTGGCATCGCCATAAA
>CAJAOB010000361.1 GCA_903941205.1 uncultured Burkholderiales bacterium
ACCGGCGACCAGCCGACCGCGATTGCGGAACTGGTTGAAGGCGTCAACGACGGCGAGGTCTTCCAGACCTTGCTGGGCGTGACCGGGTCGGGCAAAACCTTCACCATGGCCAACGTCATTGCACGCCTGGGCCGGCCGGCGATCGTGTTTGCGCCCAACAAAACCCTGGCAGCGCAGCTTTACAGCGAGTTTCGCGAGTTCTTCCCTAAAAACGCGGTCGAGTACTTTGTCAGCTACTACGACTACTACCAGCCCGAGGCTTACGTACCGCAGCGGGATTTGTTCATCGAGAAAGACTCTGCGATCAACGTACACATCGAGCAAATGCGGCTGTCAGCCACCAAAAGTGTGCTGGAGCGGCGCGACACCATCATCGTTGCCACCGTCAGCGCCATTTATGGCATTGGCGCGCCCGAGGATTACACCCAGATGCGGTTCATTGCGCGCGTCGGCGACAAGATGGGCCAGCGCGATGTGATCGCTCGCCTGATTCGAATGCAGTACACCCGCAACGAGCAGGATTTCGCGCGCGGCACCTTCAGGGTGCGTGGCGACGTGATCGACGTTTTCCCGGCCGAGCATTCCGAGCTCGCGATCCGGGTCGAGCTGTTTGACGACGAGATCGAATCCTTGCAGCTCTTTGACCCGCTGACGGGGCGCATTCGCCAAAAAATTCCCCGCTTCGTGATTTACCCCAAAAGCCATTACGTCACCCCGCGTGACAAAGTCATGATGGCGGTTGAAACCATCAAGCTCGAACTGGTCGACCGGGTCAAGCAATTCGTCAGCGACGGCAAATTGGTGGAAGCGCAGCGCATCGAGCAGCGCACCCGCTTCGACCTCGAAATGCTGGGCGAGATCGGTCACTGCAAGGGCATTGAGAACTACACACGCCACCTCAGCGGCGCGCCGCCCGGCTCGCCACCGTCGACCCTGTGCGATTACATGCCCAAAGACGCCGTGATGTTTTTAGACGAGAGCCACGTCATGATTGGCCAGCTCAACGCCATGTACAACGGCGACCGGGCCCGCAAGACGACGCTGGTGGAGTACGGTTTCAGGCTGCCAAGCGCGCTCGACAACCGGCCGCTCAAGTTCGAGGAGTTTGAGACCAAGATGCGCCAGGCGATTTTTGTTTCTGCGACGCCGGCGGCTTACGAGCAGACGCATTCGGGCCGGGTGGTCGAGCAGGTGGTGCGCCCCACCGGTCTGGTCGATCCGCAAGTCGAGGTGCGACCGGCCACGCACCAGGTCGACGATGTGCTGCAAGAGATCCGCATTCGTGTCGATAAGAATGAGCGCGTGCTGATCACCACGCTGACCAAGCGCATGGCCGAGCAGCTGACCGACTACCTCACCGACAACGGCGTCAAGGTCCGCTATTTGCACAGCGATGTGGACACGGTTGAACGGGTGGAAATATTGCGTGACCTGCGGCTTGGCGCTTTTGACGTGCTGGTCGGCATCAACTTGCTGCGCGAAGGGCTTGATATCCCCGAAGTCAGTCTGGTCGCCATTCTGGACGCAGACAAGGAAGGTTTTTTGCGTGCCGAGCGCAGCTTGATCCAGACCATTGGCCGGGCCGCTCGCAACCTCAATGGCCGGGCCATTTTGTACGCCGACCGGATCACAGACTCCATGAAAAAAGCCATGGACGAAACCGAGCGCCGGCGTAACAAGCAACTCGCGCACAACTTGACCCACAACATCACGCCGCGCAGCGTGGTCAAACGGATCAAGGACTTGATCGATGGCGTCTACAGCGAGAAGTCGGGCAAAGAGGCGCAAAAATTCGAGATGCAAAAAGCCCTTGTCGAAGACATGAGCGAAAAAGACATAGCCCGCGAGATCAAACGCCTTGAAAAGCAGATGATCGAGCACGCCAAGAACCTTGAGTTTGAAAAAGCTGCGCGGGTGCGGGATCAGCTCAGCCAGCTTAAAGCGCAGGCGTTTGGTGCGTCTGGCGCCGACAACATCGCGGTGCTTCCCCCTGCGGTTTGAGCACCTTTTGATCGGATCGCCCTGGCTGCCGGAGTGGCTTTGGCGCGAGAGGCCGACTAAATCGCTAGGGTTTTCTGCTATAGTTGACCAATTCAGTCGACAACAGCACTGGTGGCCCTTTGATGGCCTGAAACCACCGCCAAAGACTGGAATCGGTAGACAAGCCAACACTTAAGGAGCTTGAAAATGCGCCTCACCACCAAAGGCCGCTTTGCGGTCACCGCCATGATTGATCTGGCACTGCGTCAGAACAACGGCCCCGTCACCCTCGCGGCAATCAGCCAGCGGCAACAAATCTCCTTGTCCTACCTAGAGCAGCTGTTTGGCAAACTGCGCCGCCACGAACTGGTGGAGTCCACCCGCGGCCCTGGCGGCGGCTATTCGCTGGGGCGCAAGGCCGCAGAAATCACCGTCGCTGACATCATCGTGTCGGTGGACGAGCCGATCGACGCAACGCATTGCGGCGGCAAGGAAAACTGCCTCGGTGAAGGCGGGCGCTGCATGACGCACGAGTTGTGGGCCTCGCTCAACAGCCGCATGGTCGAGTTTCTTGATTCGGTCACGCTGCAAAAGCTGGTGGACGACCAACTCGCCAAGGGCGTCGTGATTGAAAGCACCCCGCAAGTCAAGAAGGCTATCTTCAGTTCCCCGGTTGCCAAGCCGGTCCGCGTCAATGCACCGAATTCCGTGTTCGCTTTGGGTAACGCCTTCTCAAAGACCTGATCCGAAGCCCGCAAAGCAGGTGACTGAGGCCGCCAGAGCGGCTGCGCCGAAGTCCCTGTCGCCGCCGAATCATTCCTTTAACTGACTAATTGAATACCTTCCCCATGGACACGCCACACTTTCCCATCTACATGGACTACAGCGCCACCAATCCTTGCGATCCGCGCGTGGTGGACGCCATGATCCCCTGGTTGCGTGAGCACTTCGGCAATCCGGCCTCGAGAAGCCATGCCTGGGGCTGGGAGGCTGAAGCCGCGGTTGAAAAAGCCCGTGACAACGTCGCCGCGCTGATAGGCGCCGACCCGCGTGAAATCGTCTGGACCAGCGGCGCGACCGAGTCGAACAATCTGGCAATCAAAGGCGCTGCGCATTTTTACAAGAGCAAAGGCAAGCACCTGATCACCGTCAAGACCGAGCACAAAGCCGTGCTGGACACTTGCCGCGAACTCGAACGCCAGGGTTTTGAAGTCACTTACATGGACGTGCAGGCCGACGGCTTGCTGGACCTGGATGCCCTGAAGGCGGCCATTCGGCCTGACACCATCATCGTTAGCGTCATGTACGTTAACAATGAAATCGGCGTGATCCAGGACATTCCGGCCATTGGTGCGATCTGTCGTGAACGCGGCATCATTTTTCATGTGGATGCCGCCCAGGCGACCGGCCGCGTGGACATCGACATGGCCAGCTTGCCCGTTGATTTGATGAGCCTGACTTCGCACAAGACCTACGGACCCAAAGGCATAGGCGCGCTCTACGTGCGCCGCAAGCCGCGCGTTCGTCTGGAAGCGCAGATGCATGGCGGCGGTCACGAGCGCGGCATGCGTTCGGGCACGCTGCCCACGCACCAGTGTGTCGGCATGGGTGAGGCTTACCGCATCGCAAAAGCCGAAATGCACGAGGAAAACCGGCGCATCCGCGCCTTGCACGAGCGGATGCTGGCGGGTCTTAAAGACGTCGAGGAGGTGTTCCTAAACGGTCACGCTGAAAAGCGCGTGCCACACAACCTGAACATGAGCTTTAACTTCGTCGAAGGCGAATCGCTGATCATGGGCATCAAGGGCTTGGCCGTTTCCAGCGGTTCCGCCTGCACTTCGGCCAGTCTGGAGCCGAGTTATGTATTGCGTGCGCTTGGGCGCAGCGACGAACTCGCTCACAGCAGCCTGCGCATGACGATTGGCCGCTGGAGCACCGAGGAGGAAATCGACTACGCCGTGGCGACCATCAAGGAAAACGTGGCCAAGCTGCGTGAGCTGTCGCCGTTGTGGGAAATGTTCAAGGACGGCGTCGATCTGTCGACGATCCAGTGGGCTGCGCACTGAAATTTTTGTGTGCTGGCGGGCTTTCGTCGCCCTCCGGCGGGACTTGTTTAGATCAGGAGTAAATCATGGCTTACAGCGAAAAAGTGGTTGACCACTACGAAAATCCCCGCAACGTGGGTTCCTTTGAAAAGGGCGACGAGTCCGTGGGCACCGGCATGGTGGGTGC
>CAJAOB010000362.1 GCA_903941205.1 uncultured Burkholderiales bacterium
AAGTGCGCGCGCAGCAAGGCTTTTTCGTTGTAGAACGTACATGCCCCACCTGTCATGGTCGCGGCGAAGTGATTGAGTCCCCATGCCGTGCATGTGGCGGCGAAGGTCGGGTGGATGAACGCAAAACCATTTTGGTCAATATCCCCCCTGGCGTTGACGAGGGGACGCGCATTCGCGTTGCCGGCAAAGGCGAGGCTGGACCTTATGGTGCCGCGGCGGGTGATCTATACATCTTCATCCATTTGTCACGGCACAAGGTGTTTGAGCGCGACGGCACGACATTGTTCTGCCGTGTGCCCGTAAGCTTCACCACAGCCGCGCTGGGTGGCGAAATTCGTATTCCGGGCCTCGATGGTGCGGAACATATCATCGTCGTTCCAGACGGCATTCAGTCGGGCAAGCAGCTGCGCCAGCGCGGGGCAGGTATGCCCGTGTTGCAAGGACGTGGCCGCGGAGACATGGTCATTCAAATCGACGTGGAAACGCCGTCCAAGCTGTCGGCCCGTCAGAAGGAAATTTTGCGCGAGTTCCGCGAAACCGAAACCGGCGAAGAATGCCCGCAATCAACTGGCTTTTTTGACAAGCTCAAGGGCATTTGGGACGGCATAGCGCCGTAAGCGGATGCGGTAACAGGTCAGATGTGAATCTGATCAACCTCAATCCTAAGCGTATCTATGAGGGGACGGATGTGCGTGAGCCGGTCCTGCTCCTCATCAAGGATGGCATGAAACACCTGTCGCTTGTAACTTTGCGCGCGGCTAGCCGAAAATTCATGGCCCTGTGGCAGTGACGACAGCAGAATATCAATCATCCGCTCCGCGCCATGCAAGCGGCCCCAAAGATAGTCATTCTCGCGATAAGCGCGGCTGAAAAACGCGCCAAAATTGTTGAATTGGATGCCTTTAAGCGTGGCTGCGGCGCCACCCTTGCGGATAGAGGTACAGTCTTCGGGGGAAATACGGTCCACTTTGACAGGGTCAAATTCGTCCAAGCCTTCGTCCTGCAACAAAGGCAAAGTCGCAATATCGTAAAGCGCATAGCCTAGATAGCCAAGCAACATCGCCCGGCGCGCCTCCACCGGAAGCGTGAGCAACGCCTGACACAGGATTTTATCGACCTGCGTGTCCTTTTTGATCAGGTCGCGCTGTGCGGCAAGATGGTCCATCAACCCAGCCGGATTGGAGACGCCAGCTTGCGCAGCCAAAGCAAAATTGGCACCCAAAAACTCCGCCGTTTCCAGATCTAGAAACACAGCGAGGCATTTATAAATGGCATCGCGCATGTTGGTGATGTTGTCGTCCGGCACGACTATGACATTCTCGACCTCTTCGGTCAGGTGTCGTGCGAGGAAACGCAGGCGGCGGATCCGAAAGCGCAGGTCATGTGTGCGGAAAAAAGCGATCGCCTGTCGTGTCGTTTCCTTGCCAGTGCGTTGCGGCATGTCGTCAACACCACGGGCCTTAATCTCTGTCCATAATGCGCTGCGGAGCGCACGAAAAAAGGCGGGGGATGAATCGGGAAGGCTGCGGCGTGCGGTTGCGATAATGTCGTCAACAACGCCTGCAACTTTAAGATGGCTATACGCGCGATAGCTAAACCCACCTGCCGCAATGGCTTTTTGCTGCGCCGATTGCCGCCACTTTTGCATACGGGCCGCTGTCGGCTGGCTTAGGAACCATGTTTTGCCAAGCAGCGTTTCGACCGTATTTTCCACTTCGTTGCGAAGACTATCGACGATGCGGCGGGTCCTTTCGATCCGGTCAGAGTGCCCCGTGATTTTTTCCAGACTGTCGCGGATCGGCTGTTCGCGTGGGATGTTGGATGTCGCACCCAATATGGTCGAGAAAAACCCCGGTGGCTTGCG
>CAJAOB010000363.1 GCA_903941205.1 uncultured Burkholderiales bacterium
CGCAAGCCGGCTTGCGCAGCCGTGGCCAGGGTGTCGGTGGCGGCCGTGAAGTCGTCGCCATACCAGCCCAGCAGCGGGCCGGACGCCAGGGCCGTCTGCATCGCTAAGCGCCGAAAAAAGCCAGCGCGCGCGCCAACTCCGGCGCCTGCCGGGCCTGCTCTGGCAGCGTGATGCCGGCGCGGGCCGCGGCCCAGGCCTGGCGAATGCTGCGCACGCCTGCGGCCGCGCCGTCCGGATGCGCCAGAATCCCGCCGCCCGACATGAACAGCAGGTCGTCGGTTTGCAGCGCGGCCCAGGTCGCCGGCACCGTGCCGGCCCATTGACCCGAGGAAACAGCCGGCATCACGCGGTCATCGGCGCCCTCGGTCAGCGGCCGCAGGCAGTCCTGCGCCGAGCTGATGACTTCCTCGTCGGCCTGCGAAAACTTGCCTTGCAGACCATGTACATGCATGTGGTCTACGCCGGCCAAGCGCCACAGCGTCTGGTAGGCCTGAAAGGACATGCCCAGCAGCGGATGCCGCGACAGCGCGCCGTAACCGTTGCGGTGGCCGTGCAGCGCCAGCGGCGTGTGGCGCCTGAGGGTTTGCAGCGCCGAAAAGCCGCACCAGTTCAGGCTGGCCATGACGCAGGAGCCGCCTTCGCGCTCGACCAGGTCGGCGTGCCGGCGCATGGCGTCAACTTCGTCGCTGATGTTGAAAGCCACCATCACCTGTTTGCCCGTGCGCTGCTGGTGCTCGCGCACCGCGGCCATCACGGCGGGCACGCGCTCGGCCAGCGGCGCGTGCACCGGGTCGGCGCACACCTCGTCGTCCTTGATGAAGTCCACACCCGCCGCGCACAGCTGCGCCACCAGGGCGCCGGTGGCGGCGGCGCTCAGGCCTACATTGGGTTTGAGGATGGTGCCCACCAGCGCGCCTTGGGCTACGCCGGTCAGCCGGCGCGTGCCGGCCAGGCCCAGTGCCGGCATGTCGAAGCGGGCGCGGTAGCGGGCCGGCAGCTGCATCGATTCCAGGCGCAAGCCGGTGACTTCGCCCAGGTCGTAGAGATTGCCCGAGACGGTGGACGCCAGCGTCGGCAGGTTGGCGCCCACGTTGGCCACCGGAAACGACAGGCGAATCCGCGCGCGGCGCCAGGGGCCCGGCGTGCCCCGGCGTTCGAGCAAGGCGTTGGGCAGACTGGGCTGTGCGGCGGGTTCGAGCTCTTGGACCGCCTCGACCACGGCGCGTGCGCGCTCGCGCAATTCATCGGTCTCGCCATGCACGCGCGTGAAAGTGCCGCAGGACTGCTCGCCCGCCATGATCTCGGCCACCTTGTGCGGCTCGTGCGGCGTCTCGATCAGGTAAGTGGCGCTAAAGCGCTCGTCGGCCAGCGCGATCACAGCTGGCTCAGGTCCGGGAAGGGCCGCACCGGCTCGCTGCCGTCCCAGCCGAGCGAGGCGGCGCGTATCAGGTCAAACATCTTGCCTTTGGGGCCGGCCACTTCCGACAGCTCGATGACCGTGCCCGGGTGGTACTCGGTGTCAAAATAAATAAAGCGTCCGCGCTCGCCCACCTCGCCGCTCATCACCGCCTTGAAGCCCTGTGCTTGCAG
>CAJAOB010000364.1 GCA_903941205.1 uncultured Burkholderiales bacterium
ACCTTCACCACCACCGAGACCATGACCAATGCGCGCTCGGCCAAGCGCTGGTTCGAAGCCCAGCTTGGCGAGTCCGCCGCGTCCCTCCTGCCCCGCCGTTTCGCGGCCCTGACGACGAATGTGGCTGCCGCGCAGGCCTTCGGCATCAGCACGACTTTTGGTTTTTGGGACTGGGTGGGCGGACGTTATTCGCTGATGTCGGCCATCGGTTTGCCGCTGGCCATCAGCATTGGCGCGGCGGGCTTTCGGGAGATGCTGGCCGGCGCGCACGCCATGGACACGCATTTTTGCAACGCGCCCAGCCCGCGCAACCTGCCGATCCGGCTCGGCCTGCTGGACGTCTGGTACCGCACCTTTCATGGCTTTTCAAGCCGCAGCAACGCGCCTTAGCACAGCGCCTTGCGCCGCTGGCCGGCGTACTTGCAGCAGCTGGAGATGGAAAGCAATGGCAAACGCGTGGACCGCCAGGGCCAGGCCCTGCCGTTTGACACAGCGCCCGTGCTCTGGGGCGAGCCCGGCACCAACGGGCAGCATGCGTATTTTCAAATGCTGCACCAGGGAACCGAGGTGGTGCCCATGGAGTTTGTGGCAGTGAAAAAGCCCGCGCATGATCTGCCCGGCCATCACGACAAGCTGCTGGCCAATGTGCTGGCCCAGGCCCAGGCTTTCATGCTGGGCCAGGCAGACGCCGGGGGTCATCGGCACTTCACGGGCAACCGGCCCAGCACCTTTTTGCTGCTCGACGCGCTGACGCCGGCCAGCCTGGGTGCGCTGCTGGCCTTGCAGGAGCACCGCGTCTTCGTGAGCGGCGCGCTGTGGGGCATCAACAGTTTTGACCAGTGGGGCGTGGAGCTGGGCAAGGTGCTGGCCACCGACATCGAGGCCCGTCTGGCCAGCGGTGATTCTGACGGCCTGGATGGCTCGACCGCCGGCTTGCTGGCGCGCCTGCGATCGCCGGCTTGAGACGTTATAAAAAAGAGGTCTGCAGATGAATATCGTCTTTGATTTTGGCGCCGTGCTTTTTGATTGGCAGCCCGAGCAATTGCTGGCTCGCCAATTCCCGCATCTGACGGCCACGCCGGCCCAGGCCAAAGCGCTGGCGCGCTCGATCTTTCACCACGAGAGCTGGCAGGCGTTTGACCGCGGTGACGTCGAACTGGCGTCGGTGGTGGCGGGCACCGCCGAGCGGCTGGACCTGGCGCCAGCGGCCTTGCACGGCCTGATGGCGCCGATTGGCGACGAACTTTTGCCCATTGACTGCAATGTCGAATTGCTGGAGCGCTTGCGCGCCCGGCGTGATCAGGTCGGCGATATCCGGCTTTACTTCCTGTCGAACATGCCGGCGCCGTTTGCCAGAACGCTGGAGAAAAAGCACGCGTTCATCGACTGGTTTGACGGCGGCATTTTCTCGGGCGATGTGCAACTGGCCAAGCCTGACCCGGCGATTTTCGAATTGCTGGCTGCACGCCATGGGCTGGCGCCGGCACGCACCGTGTTCATCGACGACATGCTCAATAACGTGCAAGCCGCCCAAGCCCTGGGCTGGCAAGCCATTCATTGCCAGCAGCCTGAAGGCTTGGCAGCTCAGTTGCAGGCAAGGCTGGAAAGCGCTTAGGCCAGACGGCTGGCACCCACGCCAAAACTGAAAACCCCGCAGGGCTTGCGCTCTGCGGGGTTTTTTGTTTCCGAGCGTGCGGGCCGTCTTCGGGCCATCTTCCGGCCCATGGGTTTGTCCCGGTTGGCAGCATGAAATTCATTCACTAGACTGAAATCGCCTAAATCGTTTCAAACAAAATATTCACAACTCCTGCTTTAATGATCGGAATGCGCCATGAAGTTTTCAGCTTGCCTGACCGCGGTAGCCGCCGCTTGTACCCTGGCTGTCTCAGCCCAGGCCCAAACCGTCAGCCGCCTGTATTCTTTGGGCGACAGCCTGACTGATGCGGGCACGTATGCGCCGACCACGCAACTGGGAACAGCCGACAGCGGCCGCTTCACCACCAACCCGGGCCTGATCTGGACGCAGTACCTCGCGCAGTCGCTGGGCTTGAAGTCGGATCCGGCGGTGACCAATCAGTTCGGCCAGGCCTCGCGCACGCCCATGGGCGGCACCAACTACGCGCAAGGCGGCTCGCGTGTGAGCTTGCCCAACGCGGGGGCTTATCCCTGGGTCACCCAAGACCCGGTCAGCATGCAGGTCGACGCTTTGCTGCTGGACACGGGCGGTCGCATCGACAGCAAGGCAGTGGTGACCGTGTGGGCCGGCGCCAACGATATTTTTGTGGCTTTCGGCGGCGTCGTCGGTCAAACCATCGCGCCGAATACGGCGATCGCCAATGTGGCGACTGCGGGCGTCGAGCTTGCAGCCCAGGTCAGGCGCTTGCAAGCAGCCGGCGCCAAGTACATCCTCATCAACACCCTGCCCGACGTGGGAGCGACCCCACTGGGCGCGGGTGCGGAGCTCCAGCTTCCCGGGCTGCAGGCCTTGCTGACCGGCATGAGCAACGCTTTCAACAATCAGTTGCTGACCAGCACGGCCGGCACCAACGTCTTTGTCTTTGACACCAACAAGTTGCTGAACGACGTGAAGCTGCGTCCTGTTGCCTACGGCCTCACGTCCCCGACGGCGCTGATCTTGCCCGTGTGCGCAGGCAGTTCCCTGACCTGTGTCAATCCGGCGGGCGCAGAAACCTCGCTTTTTGCCGACGACGTGCATCCGACTTCTGCGGCCCATCGCATCATTGCGCAAGGCACGCTGGCCACGCTCCAGGCGGCCGGTCAGGTGGCCAGTCTGGCCACGGCGCCGATGCAAGCGCTGCGACAGCAGGTGCAGGTGTTGGAGCCACGGCTTTCTTCTCTTGCCATCGGCGCCGAAGCCACGGGTACGGGCAGCCCGCGCGCAGTCGGCCACGTACAGGTTTACGGCGAAGCGCAGAGCGGCACCTTCAAGGCATCGACTGTGGGTGTGCAATTGGGCAGTGAGCTGGCGGCCCGTGGCGCATCTTTGGGCGGCGACATCAAGCTCCTGCCGAATGCGCTGCTCGGTGTGCTGCTGTCCCAAAGTTCGGGTACCACCGACTTTTCGGGCGCCAGCGGCGGCTTCAAAAGCAGCGCGAACAACATCAGCGTCTACGGCAGCATGGCGCTCACGCCCCAGTGGTATGTGAATGCGGCGATCTCGCAGGGCGACGTCGATTATGAAAACATCCATCGCGATGTGCGTCTGGGCCAAACCTCGCTGTTGGTGTCGTCGACCGGCGCCACCTCGGGGCGCCATCAGTCGATGCGGATCGGCGGCGGCTATCTGGTCAAGGGCGAAAAATTCAGCGGCGGCCCGAGCTTGTCGCTCACGCAGGAAAGCCTGAAAGTTGACGGCTACACCGAGGCAGCCGGGCCACTGGCCATGAGCTACGGCGATGTCGAATACAAGGCCAAGCGCTTGTCGATGGGCTTTGATGCGAAGTTTGACGCTGCGGGCAGCATCACGCCCTTCGTGCGGGTCAGCCTTGAGCACGATTTAAACAAGGACGCCGTCAACGTCAGCATGGGCAGTTATTCAACGCACCGCATGACTGTCGAAACCGATCGCCCCGACCGCACTTACGGTCTGGCGACCTTCGGTTTGACGGGTAAATTGACAGGCACCATGAGCTGGAGCGCCGCCGTGAGCACCACGCTCAGCCAGGACAAAGGCAGCAGCACCGGCTTGAGCGCCGGCTTGCAGATTCCTTTTTGAGGCGGCTGCTCGCAGCCTCTGAGCCCGGGCCTTGCGTGAAACTCGCAGGGGCTTAGGGGTTGCCGATGAAGATGTAGATGCGCGCGGTGTTGCCCGTGGCCTTGGCCACGCCCAGGTACAGCGGGCCCAGGGGCAGCTCGCCGCCGAGGTACAAGCTCGCGGAGCGAACCGGGTCCGTGCCCTGGCTCTCTGAATAGCGCTGGCGCATGCTGCCGACCTCCATCGAGATGCCCACGCGCAGGTCACCCCGAATGCCCAGCGGCATCTGGCTGACGATTTTTTCTGCGCGCAAGCCGCCATAACGCATGTCCGAGCCGATCAACTGCATGTGGGCCAGGCCGGAGAGGTTGTTGACGCCGCCCAGCGTGGCCGCATCGCTGATGGGCAAGACACCCTCGCTCGCCTGCGTGAAGGCCAGCCGGCCCGTCAGCACATAGGATCCAAAGCCGACAGCCTGGCTGTAATTTCCGTCGAGCTTGGTGTAGTCCGAAAACTGGGTCTGCGTCAGCTTGGCCTGCCAGCCGCTGGTCGGAAAGTAGGCGCGGTTGAAGCGGTCCAGATCGATCAGCGCAAACCAGGCACTGCTTGAGGAGGTCGAGCCGTCCCCGGGTAACACACTGCTTGGCCCGATCAGCATGCTGGCGCTCTGGTTGCGCGAGAGAACGCCGAGCTTGAGCGTGCCGTGGCGATTGAGGTTCAGACCCAGACCGAGATTGACCTCGTCGGAGGTGCTTTTGAAGCGCGCCAGCGACTCGCCGGACTGGTAGAGGTCCACTGATTGCGTGCTGATTCGCGCGTTGGCTTCGGCAAACCACAGGCGGCTTTCATCGAGCGGCTGGTACAAGTTGACGGCGAGCAGGTTCTCGGAGCCGAGCTGGCCGGTCAGCAGCAACTCGGCGCCGTTCGAATTGAGCTGGGTCATCTGATAAGCCACGCGGATGTTGTACTTGGCCTCATCGCGCGTGCCCCAGGCAAAGTTGACACCGCTGCGAACGAAGTTGGGGCCCCAGGGCTTTTCAGTGGGGAACAGGCGAAGCACGTTCTTGTCTTCGCTCTTGAACAGCTGGTAGGACAAATTGCTGTAGCGGCCCTCGCCATAAGCGAGCAGCAAGTCTTCTTCGAGCATCTTGGCGTCTAGCTGCGTGCCGGCCCGGGCTCTGATCTTGCTGGCAAACAAGGCAGCGTCGCGCTCTGGCACGCCGCCCACTTCCACACGGGCCAGCGTAGCCGGTTTGGTGTCGCTACGGGCCATGCGCTGCTGCCAGGCGGCGTATTGTTGCGGGCTCGCTGACAGGGCCTGCAAGGCCTGCTGCGCGGCTGTGGCGGCCGCATAGCCGCGCGCAATGCCTTCTTCGGTCCGCTCAAAATCTGCGGCACTGAAGCCGGTGAGTTCCGGCCGGATGTAAATATCCACCCCGGGCCGCAGCAGGCCGAGCGACTTGGTGACGTTTTGCTCGGTGAGCAAATTGACCATCTGTGCCGTCACCGACAGGGGCGACAACTCGATTTCCTCGGCTTTGAGCAGTGGCGAGCCGACATTGACGGCGATGATCACATCGGGTTTGCAAAGCTTCATCACCTCGTCGACCGGCACGTTATCGACCAGGCCGCCGTCGACCAGTGTGTAGCCCTCGTACTTGACCGGCGCGATCAGACCCGGCACCGACATGGTGGCCAGAATCAGCGAGGAAAGGTCACCGCTGCGCCAGACGCGCCGCTCGCCCGTGACGATGTCGGTGGTGAGCAAGGCCAGCGGCAAGGGCTGGTTTTCGATGCGCTGCGGCTCGTGGTCGGCGCGGATCACGCGGTCGATCAGGAACTTGATTTTCTGGCCGGTCAGCACGCCGGACGGAAACTGAAGCTCGCCGTTTTTGATGCCTGCCTCGGAGCCCGGAATGTAGTTGCGAGACAAACCTTTCATGCGCGGCGTGAAGTCGGCGAGGCTGGCGGCGTCGCTGAGCATGTCGCGCCAGTTGGCTTCCTTCAAAGAGGTTTGCATGGCCTTGGGCGACATCCCCGTGCTGAAGGCGCCCGCGATCAGGCCTCCCATGCTGGTGCCGGCAACGCAATGCACCGGAATGCGCAGCTCCTCCATTTTTTGCAACACGCCCACATGCGCCGAGCCCCGCGCCCCGCCGCCGCCGAGCACCAGGCCGATGGTGCGTGCGGGCGGCTCCTGCGCCTGCGCCACGGCCGCCAGCGAGGCCAGCATCAACAGCACGCCATACCGTGCCAGAGCCAGGGGTCGGGTGGCTTTGTCTGGAGTGATCGAGGAGGGCATGAGGGACTTTCGTAGGAATGGTGCCGAAATCAACCTTATCAATTTTATCGTTTCAGTCGATTTAGCAGGCTGGCGCAACAAGGTCTCGAATGTGCGCCCGCCTGGACCGCCTTCCGGTAGGGCATGAAAAAACCCCGCGGAGCTCGCGCCCTGCGGGGTTTTTGTCACTCATGGATTCCGGGTCGAGCCCGCGACGATGGGCTCTAGCCGGGAGCCGACATCGGCAATTACATGCCCATATCGCCCATTCCGCCCATACCACC
>CAJAOB010000365.1 GCA_903941205.1 uncultured Burkholderiales bacterium
ATATCAAATCGCCCCGTCCATCCTGTCTGCCGATTTTGCCCGACTCGGCGAGGAGGTCAGGAACGAGATCGCCGCTGGCGCCGACTGGATTCATTTTGACGTGATGGACAACCATAACGTGCCGAACCTGACCTTTGGTCCGATGATTTGCAGCGCCCTCAAGCCGCATGCGGTGACGTCATCCGGCCTGCCGGTGCCTGTCGATGTGCACCTGATGGTGCAGCCGGTCGACGCGCTGGCCGCCGCTTTTGCTGATGCCGGCGCTGACTACATCAGCTTTCACCCGGACGCGTCCAGCCATGTTCACCGCAGCGTACAGGTGATCAAGGCCAAAGGCTGCAAGGCCGGGCTGGTGTTCAACCCGGCAGAGTCCATGGACGTGCTCGACTGGGTGATTGATGACATCGACCTGATTTTGATCATGAGCGTCAACCCCGGCTTTGGCGGTCAGAGTTTCATCGACTCGGCGCTGCGCAAGATCGAGCAGGCGCGCAAACGCATAGACGCTTGTGGCAAGGATATCCGGCTGGAGGTTGACGGCGGCATCAAGATCGACAACATCGCACGCGTGGCTGCCGCCGGCGCGGACTGCTTCGTTGCCGGCAGCGCGATTTTTGGCAAGCCCGATTACAAGTCGGTGATCGACGCCATGCGCGTTGAATTGGCCCGATGAGCCTGCCCCTGACGAATTTGCAGGCGGTCATCGTCGACCTTGACGGCACGATGGTCGACACCCTGGGCGACTTCGAGGCGGCCCTGAACCGCACCCTGGCCGAGCTGGAGTTGCCGCCGGTGAGCCGCGCGCTGGTGGAGCGTACGGTGGGCAAGGGCTCCGAACACCTGATCCTGTCGGTGCTCGAGCACCAGCTGGCCTTGCCGGAAGTCAGCGCTTATGGTCGCGTCTGCACCGGTCGCGCCGAGGTCTTGTTCGAGCCGGCATGGCGCAGCTACCAGCGCCATTACCTGGCCATCAACGGTGCTTTTTCCGAGGTCTACCCCGGCGTGCTGGACGGCTTGCAGCAGTTGCGCGACGCGGGCTTGCCACTGGCTTGCCTGACGAACAAGCCGCTTGATTTTGCGCGGCCCTTGCTCAAGGCCAAAGGCCTGGACGGATTTTTTGCGCATGTGTTTGGTGGCGACAGCTTTGAGCGCAAAAAGCCCGACCCCCTGCCATTGCTCAAGACCTGCGAAGCGCTGGGCACGCTGCCCGCTCAAACCCTGATGCTCGGTGATTCGCAGAACGACGGCCTGGCAGCGCGCGCGGCCGGTTGCCCGGTGGTGCTGGTGACCTACGGTTACAACCACGGTCAGCCTATCCGCGCTGTCGACGCTGATGGCTTTGTCGATTCGCTGGTCCAGCTCGACCTGGCTGCGACTCGCCGCTAAGGCTGCGGACCGCGGCTTTCATGGGGCCCGCTTTGCTACACTTTGAGTTCAATGTTCATTCACCGCATCACACGTACAGGTTGTAGCGACCGGGGAGCCTGGCCCTGGCGTCGCTTTCCATCCCTTCGCGCCTGAGCGCCGCTTGCGCGTCCTGCCCCGTCAGCGACGCCAGCTCCCTGATGCACCCGACCTCCCGTCGGTTTTCGCAGCCTTCCGGCCTTAGGGCATGAGCGAGGCGTTTTGAATGAACCGTGTGGCGCTGCCTCAGCGCAGGCCACGCCGAAAGGACTCGCTTTGATCACCGAACTCGAATTCAAAAGCCTGGCGCAGCAGGGCTACAACCGCATTCCCTTGATGGCCGAGGCGTTTGCGGACCTCGAAACACCGCTCTCGCTTTACCTCAAACTGGCGTTTTCCAAGGACGGCGGCAAGTTCAGCTTTTTGCTGGAGTCGGTGGTGGGTGGCGAGCGCTTTGG
>CAJAOB010000366.1 GCA_903941205.1 uncultured Burkholderiales bacterium
CCCATTGAATGGTAGCCAGTTCCAGCGACTTCTTTGTCTTCCTGGGAGCGGGACGGTGGATCAAGTCGGTCTTGTATAGCCCATAGACCGTCGGCCAGGGGTTGTCGTAACTGTCACCACGACTGCCGACCGAGGGTTCGATGCCAGTTTGGGATAGCGGCTTCGTGTACAGGATAGAAGCGTATGACGCTCGTCTATCGGAGCAATGTATCAGCGCGTTTTGCCTTGGCATACCATGGCGCAAGGAGCAAGTACTATTCAAAGGACAAGCAAGCTCTTCTGGGAGGCGTTGATCTTTGTCGACACAAGAATGGAGCGTACGCACCTTCCGCCAAAATTAGATTCACGGCCACTTCCAGCGGCCAGGAAATGAATCACTGAACGCGCTGCTTGCCTCTGGCAGGGGGATTTTTTTCGTTGCTGCGTCTCCGGCGACTCAGAGCCGGACAGCGTCAAATAAATGCGCTTTCCTTGGAGCCACCGAGCTTGAGAACCGCGAAAACGCACAGTCCGGTGCTGGCGAGCAAGATCGTCGACAAGGCTGCTGCCAGGCCGAACTCGCCATCAAGCACGGCGATGAACACTTTCACGGGCATGGTGGTGGTCTGGGCGTTGTACAGCAAGAGCGTCGAAGACAACTCGTTGATGGCGGTGATGAAACTCATCATGGCGCCGGCGATGATGCCCGGCATCATGAGCGGCACCGTGACCTTGAAAAAGGCCTTCAATGGCGAAGCACCGAGGCTGATGGCGGCTTCTTCAATCGAGGGCTTGATTTGGCGAAGTACGGCGCTTGTGGCGCGCACACCGTAAGGCAGCCGCCGGATGAACAGCATCAAGACGATGATGGTCGCCGTGCCCATCAAATCGAGCGGCGGCTTGTTGAAGACCAGCAGGAAACCAATGGCCATGACCACGCCGGGCACCACGTAAGGCACCATCAGGACCGAGTCGAGCAAACCGCTCCACTTGCTATCACGCCGGACGATCAGGTACGACATGAGACCGCCCACCAAGGTGATGGCCAGTGTGGCCAGTAGCGAATACGCAAAGGTGTTGCCAATGACGTCCGGGATTTCGCGCAGCACCCGCTCGTAGCTGGTCAGCCCGAAAGCGTTCAAAAACACCGGCCCCCGGGTCTTCAGGAAAGACGTGTAGACGACCACGAGGATCGGCAGCATGGCCAGCGCCACGATGGCATAACAGATGGCGTGCATGCACAGGCCCCACAGGCCGGCCGCCGGTTGCACGGCGTGTTGCTGCAGCAGGGAGCCGGCATAGCTTTTGTTACGGATCGTCCAGCGCTGCAGGTACACCGCCACCATGGAAATCACGATCATCAGCATCGAGATGCTGACCGCCATGCTGGGCGTTCCACCCATCTCGGAGGTGTACTGGTTGTAAGCCAGCGTGGAGAGCGTTCGAAATTCACGCCCGATGATGGAGGGCGTACCAAAGTCCGCCAGCGACAGCACAAAACACAAAATGGCCGATGCGCTGATCGCCGGCATCACCAGCGGCAAGGTGACCTTGAAAAAGCGCTGGGTCGGCGAGCAACCCAGGTTGTGGGCGGCTTCTTCCAGCGAGCGATTGATGTTTTTCAGCGCGCTGGCGGTCATCAGGTACACAAAGGGGAAAAACTTCAGGCTGAACACCAAAATAATGCCGTGAACACCATAAATCGTTGGCAGGTTCAAGCCCAGGGATTTCACCCACTGGGTCACCCAGCCGTTGTTGCCCAGCACCACGATCCAGGAATAAGCCCCGATGAAAGGCGGCGACACCAGGGCCATCACCGACAGGGTGGAGATCAGGCTGCGACCCCGGATGCGATAGCGCGTCGTGAAGTAGGCCAGCGGAATACCCAGCAGACAGGCGCCCAGCATGCCGCCCACACCGACGATCATCGAATTGACCAGAGCCCCCACATAGTATTTGTGGGTCAGCAGCTTCTTGTAGAAGTCCAGCGTGAAGGACTGCGTCTCCTCGTTCCACAGGCCGATCTTGAGCACTTCAAGCAGCGGCAAAACCAGCAAGGCGCCCAAAATCAGCACCGACATCAGCATCACCAGCGACCAGAAATCCAGCCGCTGAAGCCGCATCCAGATACCCTGGGAAAAACCTGTACCCGCCACGCTCATCGCAGCCGGGCCCCATGCGGCTCGGCAGAGAACCACAGCAAATCACTCGCTTGCGCCGACATGCGAACCGTGTCGCCCACGCTCAGCGCCACCATGGCCTCGCTCGGCGGCACCAGCGCTTGAAGGGGTGCTTCGTTGTTGGCTTGAAGCAAGAGCTGAAACTCCCGGCCGGTGAAAATTGTTTGCAGGATCTTGGCTGCGATGCCTTCACCGGCAGCATCGCTGGCGATACGAATTTTTTCAGGCCGCAAAGACAAGACCACAGACTTGTCGGCCTGCGCCGATGCCGGCACCGGCCAGCGCTGCCCGAGCCAGTCAACGCAGCCAGCCACCACAACGCGCTCGCAAAAGTGGTTGGCACCGACAAAAGACGCCACAAAGCGATTGACCGGCTGGTGGTAGATGTCCCAGGGGCG
>CAJAOB010000367.1 GCA_903941205.1 uncultured Burkholderiales bacterium
ATCAAAACCTGAATAGACGTGGCGGCTGTCGTCGCTGCCTTGAGTTTGCAGTTGCCAGCGTTCAGGGTGCAGGGTGTCGCGTTCGATGCGGCTGACCTGGGTTTGCAGTTGCAGCGCCTTGGCCGCTTCGATAGGCGCGGCCCAGTGGCGCACCAGCGCATTCATACCCGGCGAGGCGACCCAGTGCGCTTCTTTGGGCGGCAGCGCTGCGGCGACCACGCGGCCGGCTTCGTCGAGGATGCGCACGGTGTTGGCGCTCCATGGCCGCACCAGACCTTGGGCCGTCTCCAGCGCCTTGACGAAGCGCGCGTCGCGCACCGTGAAGTACTGTGTGCCGTGGTCAAAGCTACCGAATTCGGTGCGGCGCGTCGCCATGCGCCCGCCCGTGCCCCGGCTTTTCTCGAACACCGTCACCTCGTGGCCGGCCTGCATCAGCGTGCGAGCGCAAGCGACACCGGCAATGCCGGCACCGACGACAGCCACCTTGCGTGGCGCTGCCGGCGACCGCCTGGCCGGGCCAGACTGTCGGGCAGCCTGTGCAGTGCCTGCGCGTGCAGAGGGGGCAGATCGAGTCGGGGATGTGTTTTTTGGGGGCATGTCTTGTTGGCTTTAGGGGGACTTTGGTGTTGGGGGCATGAGAGGTCGGCGTTACAAGCCCATGCCCTGTAGCCTACTCTACACGCTGGCGACAGCTCTAACCATGCGGGACAACCATGCGGGGCTTCACGGTGCCTGTGGACGCTCCAGCAGCGCCTGGCGCGTGGCGGGCTTTTCGAGCTGCTCCAACCACCACTGAAGGGCCCTGCCGGTGCGCGTGCCGGGTTCTTGCCGCCAGGCGTAACTGGTCCTCGAGGCCCGGCTTGCGCGTTGCACCTGTTTGACCACCAGTTGCCCGGACTCGATGTACGGGCGCGCCAGATAGGTGGGCAAAAAACCGCCGCCCAGACCCCGCAGTTGCGCCTCGAGTTTGGCTGGCATGCCGGGTACCGTGAAAACGTCCTGTCCGCCGAGCAAGCCTAGCGTCAGCCCGCCGCCGCGCTGGACTGAATCGGCCACGGCCACGGCGCGGTGCGCGCGCAGCACCGTGTCGGTGAGCGGCTCGGGCGCGCTGGCCAGCGGATGATGCGGCGCCACGGCATAGACAAAATCCAGCGCGCCCAGCGGTTTGCTGTGAAAGCTGCTCTGGCTGGTCGGCTCGATCACCACGCCAATGGCCAGGTCGGCCTGGCCAGACGTCAGCGCTTCGAGCGTGCCCGACAGCGCTTCCTCGCGGATCTTGATGCGCGTTGGCGGGCCCAGCGCAAAAAAGGCCTCGCACAGTTCCATGACCGTGGTGCGCGAGATCACGCTGTCCACCGCCACGGTGAATTGCGGCTCCCAGCCGGTGGCCACCCGCTTGACCCGATTGGCCACCGCGTCGAGTTCGTCCAGCAGCCGATTGCCCTCGCGCAGCAATTCCTTGCCGGCCTCGGTCAGGCGCGCCTGCCTTGACGAGCGGTCAAACAGCAGCACGTCCAGCGCGTCTTCAAGTTGCCGCACGCGGTAGGTCAGGGCGCTGGGCACCAGCCCGAGTTCGCGCGCGGCCGCGGCCATGCTGCCGGTGCGATGGACCATCGCGATCATGGCGAGGGCGCCGGGCGTGAGGGCATCACGAAAGTTGGACATGGCGGCACTTCAAGTTCAGGGAATTTGAATGATGCCAGCCCTCTGCCCGGGCTCCTGCGGAAAACGGCATCAGGGTAATCCTGTACTGGCGATTTATCGATAAAAAGAATAAATTAAGGTTTTGTCGATAAAAGTAAATCTGAAATTTCCATCCATCAAGGAGGCCTGCCCATGAAGCGCTTTTTCTTTGGTCTGCTGACCGGCCTGTTCCTGCTCGCCAGCAGCCACGCCGCCTTTCCTGAAAAACCGATCCGCCTGGTGGTCGCTTTTGCACCCGGAAGCTCCACCGACATCGTCGCCCGCCTGATTGGCGAGCAGCTGACGGCGGCGCTGGGGCAGCAGGTGATCGTCGAGAACAAGCCGGGTGCGGGCGGGAACATTGCCACGCAGGGCGTGATGAATGCGCCGGCAGATGGCTACACCTTGCTTCTTCACAGCGTCGCCTATGCGGTCAACCCGACACTGTTCGGCAATGCCGGTTATGACGCGGTGAAAGACCTGCAAGCGGTGGCATTGGCCGGCTTTACGCCCAATCTGCTTTATGTGCACCCCGACGTCAAAGCCAATAATTTGCCTGAGTTGCTGGCGCTGGCGCGCAACGGCAAGCTGGCGTATGCCTCTTCGGGCAACGGCACCACCACGCACCTCGGCGCCGAATGGCTGTTTCGCGGCCTGGCCAAGGTCGACGTGACGCATGTGCCTTTTCAGCCGGCCGCGGCCACCAATGCCGTGGTCAGCGGTCAGGTGCCGATTGCCTCGACCTCGATGCCGCCCGCCGTGCCTTTTGCCAAAGCCGGCAAGGTGCGCCCGATCGCCGTGATGTCGCTCAAGCGCAGCCCGGCCCTGCCCGACGTGCCGACCGTGGCCGAGCTTGGGTACAAGGACTTTGAAGCCAACACCTGGTTTGCGGTGTTTGCGCCGGCCAAGACGCCGACGGCCGTGCTGGACTTGCTGAACACAGAGATCAACAAGGCGCAGGCCGTGAAGTCGGTGCAGGAGCGCTATGAAAACCTGTCGCTTGAAGCCGGCCGCATGGACCGCCCCACCTTGCGCCGCTATGTCGAGGGTGAAGTGGGCAAGTGGGGCCAACTGGTCAAGGACCTGAACATCAAGATCCAGTGATCTTGCCGGCCCGGGCAATCTAAGAATTTCAAGCAACTCAAAAAGGACAAGCAATGCGTTTTGTAAGTTACAGCACCGGCAACACCCCCGGTTGGGGCCTGCTGGTCGAAGGCGGTGTGGTCGATGGCCAGCAACTGGGCGACGGCCTGCCGCACTCGCTGCGTGAATTCATTTCGCGGTGTGCTGATCAGCCGCGTTTGCTGGCCAGCGTGGTCGACCGTGCGAAGGCAGCCAAGCCAAGCCCGCTGAGCGCTGTGACGCTGGCGCCTTGCGTGCCCGACCCGGGCAAGATCATTTGCCTGGGCGTCAACTACGTGGACCACGCCAAGGAAGGCGGCAACGCCATTGCCGACTACCCGGCCTTCTTTTTGCGCTGCAATACCTCTCTGCTGGCGCACGGTGCACCTTTGCAGGTCTCGCCCACCTCAGACAAGCTGGACTTTGAAGCCGAACTGGCGGTGGTGATCGGGCAGCGCACGCGTTTTGTGACTGAGGCCGATGCGCTGAAATCGGTGTTCGGCTATGCCTGCTTCAACGACGGCTCTTACCGCGACTACCAGCGCAAGGCCAGCCAGTGGACCATTGGCAAGAACTTTGACGCCAGCGGCGGTTTTGGCCCGAGCCTGGTGACGGCCGACGAACTGCCAGCGGGCTGTGTCGGCTTGCGTATCCAGTCGATTTTGAATGGCAAGATCATGCAGGATGCCGACACGAAAGACATGGTGTTTGGCGTGGCACGCACGATCTCCTTGCTGTCTGAATGCCTGACGCTGGAGCCCGGCGATGTGCTGGTCATGGGCACGCCTGGCGGCGTGGGCTACGCCCGCACCCCACCCGTGTGGATGAAGGCCGGCGACACCATCGACATCAGTATTCAAGGGATTGGCGTTCTTTCCAACCCGGTCACTGCGTGAGAGACATCGGCCTGAGCAACATCACCGCGGCAGCGGCGCAGAGCTTTCAGGGCCTGCCTGACGCGCGGCAGCGCGACCTGATTCAAGCTTTTGTCAGGTCGCTGCATCAGTGCGCCAGGGAAATGCAGCTCACGCATGCCGAGTGGCGTGCAGCGCTGGGGTTTTTGCACAAGGTCGGTGACATCTCCAGCGAGCGTCGCAGCGAGTTTTCACTGTTGTCAGATGTGCTGGGGCTGTCGAGCCTGGTGGATCTGCTGGCCTCGGATGCGTCAGCCACACCCGGGAGCGTGCTCGGGCCTTTCCATGCGGTGGGTTCGCCCTGGCTGAGCAACCCGGCCAATTTGATCGGCGCCAATGAGGGTCAGCGTGTGTTGCTGCGGGCCAGCGTCTGCGACAGCGCAGGGCGGGCTCTGCCGACGGCGAGCATCGACTTCTGGCAAAACGCTGCCAACGGTCTCTACTGGCAGGTCGATCCCGGCCAGCCTCAGGACAATCTGCGCTGCCGTCTCAAGGTGTCGGACGAGGGCCGCTTCGAGATTGCCACCATTCGCGCGGTGCCCTATCAGATTCCGACTGATGGCCCGGTCTGGCTTGATTTGGTTCAACCGGCCGGCCGTAGCGCCTGGCGGCCGGCGCACTTTCATGTGATCGTCTCGGCCCCGGGCTACCGCACGTTGGTGACCGAACTGTTTGACGCTGAGGACCCTTACCTTGACAGTGATGCGGTCTTTGGCGTTCGCGAGGCGCTGGTTGGGCGTTACCAGGATGTGATCGATCCGCAAGCCTGTGAGCGAATTGGAGTTCCTGGCAATACGGTGCCAGTGATGAGCGTGCAGATTCGGCTGGCCGCAGCCTGACCTGATGGACCGGGGCGTAAGGAATGCGGCGCAGCTAAATCGATTCAAGGAGCAGAGATGACGATCAGGCAATGGCTCTTGGCGGTTTTCGCCGCGCACATGGTGTGGGTCGGCGCGGCGTTGGCGCAAGTCACGGCGCCGGCACCGGTGGCGCCGGACGAGTTCCGCGTCACCTTGCTGGGCACCGGCAGCCCGGCACCGGTCATGCGACGCTTCGGTCCGGGTGTGCTGGTGCAGGCCGGCGGCAAGACGCTGTTGATTGACTGTGGCCGCGGGACCACCCAGCGGCTGATGCAGTCTGGATTGCGCTTGGGGCAGGTCGATGCACTTTTTCTCACGCACCTGCATTCGGACCACATCGTCGGTATTCCCGACCTCTGGCTTACCGGCTGGCTGGAAGCCAGTTACGCCCAGCGCCAGGGCCCGTTTGTGGTCTATGGTCCGGCTGGCACGCAGGGCATGATGGACGGTCTGGCCAAGGCTTATGACTGGGATATCCAGGCTCGCATTGCAGACCAGGACCTCAAGCCCGCCAATATTCGCTCTGTTGTTTCAGAGTTCAAACCCGGCGTGATTTATGACCAGGGTGGCGTCAAGGTAACAGCCATCGAGGTGGACCATGGCGAACTGCTGAAGCCGGCGTTTGGTTTCAGAATCGACTATGCCGGGCGCTCGGTCACCATTTCTGGCGACACACGCTTCAGCGAAAACCTGATCGATAAAGCGACGGGTACCGACTTGCTGATTCACCAGGTGGCTGCGGTGCGCGAAGCCTTGCTGGCCTCGCCGGTGTTCAAGGTGATCCTGTCGCACCACACGCGGCCCGAGGAAGCTGGCACCGTGTTCACCCGCGTCAAGCCCAGGCTGGCGGTGTACTACCACTTCGTTTTGCTGGGCACCCCGGCCATACCGGCGGTGACTGAAAAAGACGTCGTCGAGATGACCCGCAAAACCTACGGCGGGCCGCTGGTGATTGGCGAAGACCTGATGGCCTTTCGCATCGACAAAGACCAGGTGGTCCCGCTTCAAGCCAAGGCGCCCTGAAGCCCTCGCCAGAGCAGCCTGATTTCCTCTTCAACATTCGTCAAAGATTCATCATGTCCCTTCAACGCAGACAAGTCATTCAAGGCGCCGGTGCCGTGCTGGCCGGCTCGCTGACCGCCAGCTGGCCCGCCCATGCGCAGGCTTTTCCGGCGCGCCCGCTGCGTCTGGTCGTGCCTTTTGCCAGTGGCGGGCCGACCGACAGTTTTGCGCGTCTTTATGCCGCCGGTTTGTCACAGGTGCTCGGCCAGACCGTGGTGGTCGAGAACAAGGCGGGGGCCGGCGGTGCGATCGGCGCCATGGAGGTGCGGCGAAGTGCTGCCGACGGCTACACGCTGCTCTTTGGCACAGCCTCCACGCATGCGCTTTACAACCTCATTCAGCCCAAGCCGCAGTTTGATTCGGTCGAAGACTTCGCCTATGTGGGCGTGCTGGGCGGAGCGCCTGCAGCTTTTGCGGTTGCGCCCAGCATGCCCGGCAATCTCAAGGCGCTGGCGGCGGCCGCCAAGCTAAATCCTGGCAAGTTCAATTACGGTTCGCCGGGCAGCGGCACCTTGCTGCACGTGGCGGCCGAACGACTGAAGTCGGTGACCGGCATGGTCATCACGCATGTGCCCTACAAGGGCAGCGCCCCAGCCCTGCAAGACCTGATGGGCGGCACCATCGAGATGTCTGTGGACACCCTGGGCTCGCTGCTGCCGCACCAGGAAAGTGGTCGCTTGCGCATTGTGGGTGTGGCCACGACCAAGCGTCTGGCCGTGGCGCCGGACATTCCAACCGTGGCCGAGTCCGCCGGGCTGACGCAGCCTTTCGAGGCCATGCTCTGGAACGTGGTGACCGCGCCGCGCGACACGCCGGCGGCCGTGCTGCGCCAACTGGCCGAGGCCACACAGCGCGTGATGACCGACCCCGCCCTGATCGCCAAGCTGGGTAGCCAGGCCATGTTTGCCGACCTGCATGTGGGCCAGGCAGCGGCAGTGGCCTTTGTGCAGGCCGAGCGCGCCAAGTGGAAACCCATCATCGCCACCCTTGGCAATCTGGCCGCCGGCTGATTGAACAACGGAGTCTTGAACACCATGGCCGAACATCTCATCTCGATCCATTCGAGTCTGGACCTCACCCTCGCCACGCGCATCACCGACGAAGTCTTGCGCCTGCGCCAGTTGCACAAGCTCTTGCCGCTGGCGGTGGCCGTGCTCGATGCCGGCGGCAATCTTGTGAGCTTTCGGCGCGAGAACGGCTGCGGCGTGCTTCGCTTCGACATTGCTTTGGGCAAGGCCTGGGCATCGCTGGGCATGGGCATGGCCACGCGACAAATCCGGGACCGGCTGGCAACGCGACCCAATTTTCAGAGCGCCCTGGCGGCGGCCTCAGGCGGACGCTTCATTCCGACGCCGGGCGGTGTGCTCATTTTGAACAGCGAGCATGTCGCCATTGGCGCTGTGGGAATCAGCGGGGACGCGTCAGAAAAAGACGAGTTTTGCGCCATCGAAGCCATCAAGGCTGCCGGCTTGCAGCCAGAGCCCGCCGAGCCGGCACCCGACTGGAATACCGCCGGACTCTGAGTTTCGGGGCGAGCTTTTAGTTTTTACGCAGGAGTTTTGGTATGCGACTTTTCAACAAATCCCTTGCACTCGTGCTTGCCATGGTCAGCTTGAGCGCTGGAGCCCAGACGGGTTTTCCCGCCAGCCCGGTCAAGCTGGTGGTCCCGCTCACGGCGGGCTCTGGCGCTGACACGGCGGGCCGCATCCTGGCCCAGTCGCTGGGCAAATCCTGGAAGCAGCCGGTGGTGATTGAAAACCGGCCCGGCGCGGGTGGTTTGATTGGTACCTCGGCCGTGGTCAACGCCGAGCCGAACGGCTACACGCTACTGCTGCAATCGGCGGGTTATGCCTCCAACACGGCGATTTACAGCAAGCTGCCCTACGACCCGCTCAAAAGCCTGGTCGAGGTGGCGATGATTGGCGTGGCGCCTTATGTGATGGTCACGGCGCCCGACAGCCCTTACAAGTCGGTTGAGGACATCGTCAACGCTGCCCGGGCCAAGCCCGGCGACCTGACCTTTGCCTCGGTCGGCGTGGGCAGTTCGACGCATTTCGCCGCCGAGCATTTCGCGCAGGCCGCTGGCGTCAAGATGCTGCATGTGCCCTACAAAGGCGGGCCAGAAGCGATTCAGGACGTCATGGCCGGACGTGCCGCCTTCACCATGGCTTCATTGAGCACGGCGCTCGGGCAAATCAAAGGCGGCAAGTTGCGCGCCCTGGGACTGGCCAGCAAAGCGCGATCGGACACCGCAGCCGACATTCCGACGATCGCCGAGCAGGGCTTCAAGGACTTCGACATCAGCCTGTGGTTTGGCCTGTGGGCACCCGCGGGCACACCGGCTGCGGTGGTACAAAAACTCACTGCCGACGTGGCTCGCGCCATGCAGGACCCGGAGTTGATCGCTGCCTACGCCAAGATCGGTATTCAGCCGAAATCCATGAACGCAGAGAACTTTGCCGCTTACGTGCGCGACGAGATGAAGAAGTACCAGCTCATCGCCAGGGAGGCGCGCATCGCAGCGCAGTAGGCGAAAGAGGCGAAAGAGGCGAAAGAGCGCCCGCGCCCTTGCACTGGTCCGGCCCCACTCATGCAGCCGGACTGGCGCTCCTCAGGCGGTGTAACCGCCTTCGCGTGCCTCGCTGGCCACCAGGTCGGCGGTACGCGTGTAGTGCTGCACCAGCAGCGTCACCGCCTCGTCGGCCTTGCCGCTGATGGCGGCTTCAAAAATCGCCACGTGCTCGGCGTGTTCGTTGCGCGAGCTGAAGCTGCGCCCGGCTGCCACCTGCCTGAAGCGGTAAGCCTCGTCGGCCAGGCTGTCGCAAAAGCCCCGCAGCCAGCGTGAGGGGCAAGGCGCCAGCAGCACGCGGTGAAACTCGCGGTGAAGAGCTTCCCACTCAGGGTTGGGTATGTATTGCGCAGTCGCCAGCGAACGCGGCGTGCGCGAGAGTTGATGCACCAGCAGCACCAACTCGTGTTCCCAGGCGGTGTCTCGCGCAGCGATGGCGTCACGCAGTGCCAGGCTCTCAAGCTGGGCCCGGGTTTGTGCCAGCGTCGGCAATTCGTCCCATTTCAAGGCCGCCACGCTGAAGCCGCGCTGGTCGGTGCGCTCCACCAGTCCTTCGGCTGACAGGCGGTTGAGCGCTTCGCGCAGCGGGCTGGCTCCAACCTCGTAACGCTGGCTGATCGCTTCCACCCGCAGCTTGCTGCCGGGCTCGAGGATGCCGTGCGTGATGTCCGATCGCAGTCGCTCATAAACAGCGCTGGCGCGAGTGGTGCCGCCAGCGCCAGTGCTGGTGGTTTTCAAGGGTGGCTTGCGTGCCATGAGCTTGTTGGTGAGGTCGGGCGGAACGGCAGCCCAAGCAGTTTCTTAATCGGTTAATTGCAGTTTATAGCAGCCCGGCGCTCTTGCCCGTCTTGGGGTCTCTCGGTTTTTAATTCAAGAATTTTGAATTTAGCCATCAAAACTGTTCAATCTGGGCTTTGATCCAGCGGACTAAAGTTCAGGGCTTCCATGGGCTTTCTCCAAGGCCCTTTCTCAAGGCGTTCTCCTGAGTGCCAAGCAAAGCCTGAGCCCCGGTTCCATCTTTATGCGCTGGCTTTGCAGCCCTGATTTTTCGAAACTAAAAGGACATCTCATGTTGACTTTGCGACCTTCTGCCGAACGCGGCTACGCTGACCACGGCTGGCTCAAGTCCTACCATTCATTTTCGTTTGCTGGTTACTACGACCCGGCGCACATGGGTTTTGGCAATTTGCGCGTCATCAATGAAGACCGCATCGCCCCCGGCACCGGTTTTGGCACCCACGGCCACCGCGACATGGAAATCATCAGCTACGTCATGAGCGGCTCGATTGGTCACAAAGACAGCATCGGCAACGGTGCTTCCATTCCGCCGGGCGACGTGCAGCGCATGAGCGCCGGCAGCGGCATCCAGCACAGCGAGTTCAACCACGCCAGCGATTCAGTCACGCACTTTCTGCAAATCTGGATCGAGCCCAACGTGCGCGGCATTGCGCCGGGCTATGAGCAAAAAACCTTTGCCGACGCCGACAAGCGCGGCAAGTTGCGGCTGGTGGCCTCGCCCGACGGGGCCCTGGGCTCGGTCACCCTCCATGCGGATGCGCGGCTTTACGCCGGCTTGTTTGACGCCAGCGAAGAGGCCCGGCTTGCGCTGGACCCCAAGCGCAAGGCCTATGTGCAACTCATTCGCGGCGAGTTGAGCGTCAACGGCCAGCCCCTGAAGGCGGGCGACGCCGCCAGGCTCGAAGCCGAAAGCGAACTGCATCTGAGCGCGGGCACGGACGCCGAGGTGCTGGTGTTTGACCTGAGCGCCTGATGAACGCTGCTGGGGCCAGCTCACGAGCCGGCCGGTTCGCTGGTTTTGCCGGTTAGCGGTTTGCCGGTTTTTCTTTTTTCCTTTTTTCCTTTTCGCCTGGTCGCCCTGTTTCAGGTCGCTGGCCGGAGCGCTTCAACGCCTCCTGGCAAGCGCGGATTTTTCTCGGATTTTTTTGTTTTTCCATTTTTTGATAGAAAGAGCTTCATGTTCACTTCCCTGCAAAACCCCCTGGCTTTCATTGGCCGCGCACTCATCGCCTTGCTGTTCATTCCGGCGGGGTTTGCCAAGATCGGCGGCTTTGGGGGCACCATGGGCTTTATTGCATCGGTGGGCGTGCCTTTTCCGGCGCTCGCAGCGGTCATTGCCATCGTCGTCGAGCTTGGCCTGGG
>CAJAOB010000368.1 GCA_903941205.1 uncultured Burkholderiales bacterium
GACTCAAGCCAGAACATGGTGCGGGTGCGGGTTTCGCCGGCTTCGACGCTGCCTCTGGCATCCCACTTTTTCAGCGCCGCTGCCGGGCTTTTAAGGCCCAGGAACGAGGCGTAGATGTCTTGCCAGATGTCTTTGCTCGTGCCGTCGGACTGGCCGCTGTTGTCATAGGCCTTGCGTTCGTCTTCGGCCAGTTGCAGGTAGCGCTCGACATAGTCTTTGGACAGGCTGCTGAGGTACACCGAAGCGGGCGTGATGGGCAGCAAGTTGATGCCCAGAATTTGCCGGGGCTCTTCAGTCCACCAGGTGCTGTAGCCATAGGCGCCGCCGAACACCATGCTGGCCACCGGTTTGCCGTAGCTTTTGTCGAGCACTTCTCCGTCCTTGTCGAACCAGTAACTCAGTACCGAGGCGACTTCCGTGAGGTAGAGGTAGACGCCGGTATCCCGCAGGGTTTTGTCGCCGGTGATTTCGCCCCAAAGGGCGACGCCGGCCCAGGCGTGAATGGCTTCGGACGAGGACTCCTGGTCGTTGCCATGACCAAAAAACTCGCTGTTGCCGCGGGCCCAGGAATGGCCTTCGTAGACGTCGAAGTTGCGCAGGAAGGGAAAGTCCGGGCGTTGGCGCTGGGCGTTGGCAATGTCTTTGACGAGCAGGTTGACCATGCCGCCCCAGCGGCTGTTGCTGGCCCAGGCCGGGTCGCGCCTGGCCAGTTGCGCGGCGGCGGTGATCCAGTAGCCGTAGTGGAAGTGGTGGTCGTTCATCGCCGAGACGCTGAAATACTCTTCCGGGTAGCCCAGGATGGCGCCGATGTTTTTGTCGTGCGCAAAGTAGGACGCAGACTGGCCGGAAAACCAGGTTTCCATGCGGGTCTTGAGGATTTTTTCGAGGGCGAGCGCGGCTTCGGCGTCGCCGTTTTGTTCGGCAATCACCATGTGCTGTGCAATCGCGCCCAGCGCCTTGCCGGTCCAGTAGGTGCCGTTGCCCATCTTGCCGAACATCCCGGGCGCACGCCGCTGGTCGCCCACGCTGACTTCGGCCAGCCGGGTCCGTTTGGCCTCGGACTGTAGGCCCGGCCAGAGCGCCATCAGTCCGTTGAAGGGCATGCGGGTGGAAAAGCTGTTGGCTGCCACCAGGGAGATCGGGCCGCGCACGGAAGGCAGGGCGCCGATGAAGCCGGGCGCGGGTTGGCTCAGCCACTTTTTCTGGTGCAGGTACACGCCGAGCAGGGGCGCCGCTGGCAGCCCGTCCATGGCCTGCGTGCTGACCAGGTAGTCGGTGTCGAGCTGGCTGCCGGCCTCGTCGTAGCGCCAGCGCACTTCGGTGTTCTGGACAAAGGCAAACGCCGCGTCTGAAAAAGCTTGCAGCGTGGCAGCCTGCGCATCAGGCAGCACTGCGACGGAAAAGAAGCCGGCGTTTTCGGCAAAAGTCAGCGTCAGCGTTCGGGGGCCGCTGCGTTCGAGCTGCGCGCTGGCGGGCAGGTAAATGGCGTAGTTGCGGGCGCCCACGCTGAGGTAATGAATGCGTTTGCCACCTTTGCCGGGGCTTGCGGCTGAATCGAGCCGGGTGCCTTCGGGCACGGTGATGCGCACGCCACCATCGTTGATGCGGTAGTAGGCAAAGGGGCTGCCGTGCGCAATCTGGGCGCTCAGTTCGCTAGCGCCATCGGCCATGGAGATGCTGATATTCCAGTCGCCAGCGGCGGCCAGTCGCGCGTCTTTGGGGGTAAAGCGCGTTGGCCAGATCGACAGGTCTGCCTGATGCTGGTGCGTTACCACCACCTCTTTGCCGCCAGCGGCCGCCCAGGGCTTGAGCCGGGAGATCGGGCCTCGGGCGGCAGTTGGCAGACCCATCTCGAAGCCGCTTTCGGTGGCTTTGAAGCTCAGCGGGTGGGCATGCAAAACATCCGACCAACGCATGTAAGCCAGCGAGGAATACCAGGTGTTGGTGGCAAGGGCGCGCTTTGCCATGTCGGCGCTGCGGTAGGGGGCCGGCTTGGGCCTCACGGACTCGGCCGGCTTGGGGTCCAGCCAGAGGCGCCCGGCGCCCACCTGAATTTGCTGAGCGGCAGCCGGAAACGTGAGCAGCATGCCCAGCAGCACGGCGGCCAGTTTGCGCGCTTGCGGCTGCGCCAGGTCTGCGTAGTCCATTGGCCTTAGAAGACCCAGGTCATGCCGACCGTCATGCCGTACCCGGACTGGTCATACAGTGAGTTGGGCCCCAGGAAGTTGTTGTTGGGCATGCTCAGGGGCGCGGGGCCGAGCTTTTCGTAGCGCGCGTAGCTCAGGCCGGCCGAGGCGCTCAGTCCCTTGCTCACCTCGGGAATTTTTCGGCCCACCCCCAGGTTCAGGCTCAGGGCCGAATTGCTCTGACCCCATTCGATCGGGTTGTCGCTGTCGGCCTTGCCGAAGTAGACGCCGCCAATCGTGTAGTTGTAGAGGCCGGCATAGCGGGTCCACCCCAGCATCAGGTCCCAGGTTGTGGCCCGGTAGCCGCGGTAGTCCAGCGACTGGGGTCCGTAGTTGAAGCCCGCGTCAATGCCGAACATGCATTGGGTGCCGCTGTAGTTGCAGGAGGCTGCAGAGCCTGACCACTGGCTGCGGCGCACGCCCCAGGTCAGCATGTTTTCGGCGTTGGGCCAGTGGTTGCCTTGCAGCAGCACCACGCTCTGGCTGGGCTTGCCGGCCTTGCGGGGCTCGGTGCTGTCGCCCGGCACGGTGTCGGGGTCGCCGATCCAGCCGACCAGCGCTGATTTGCCAAACGAGCTTTGCTTGGCCCCGCTGGCCGACAGCACCGTGAGTTCCACCAGGTTTTTCTGGTTGGAGTATTGAAAGAACAGCTCGATCAATTGCGGCTTGGTGGGGTCGGGGCTGAAGGGGGTGTTGTCGCTCGTCAGGCGC
>CAJAOB010000369.1 GCA_903941205.1 uncultured Burkholderiales bacterium
CGCCGTGTTGCGCACCCAGTTTCGTGCCTTTGTGTTCGAGCAAATAGAGCGCCAGGGCATTCCCACCTTGCTGGTGACCCATGACTTGGCCGACGTGCCGCAAGGCGGGCGGGTGATCGACATCAGCGACTGGCAGCACAGCCCTCTTTAATCGCGCGGCTTGGGCGCCGACCGCATGAGCCGGGCTGGGTTTGTGGCGGGGCCGAGTGCCCGGGGCCTTGCTCCGGGGCCCTGCTCAGGCCGGGTAAGCGCAGCCTTGTGGCTCGGTTTCAAACACCACTTCGCCGCTGTCGACATGAACCACGCGTACATGCTGGCGGGTGGGGTCGGCGAGGCTTTTCACCGCGACGGCAACCGCCAGGCCGCGGTCGTTGTAGTACTCGCGCACACTTTGCGGTGGTAACAGGCTGCCGCGCAGGGGCTGGAAACTTTCAATACGGTACTGTGAGCTGGCCATGGTGACTGTCCTGAAAGATCGGGTTTGCTAAGTTGCGATGTCGTCCTTATTGCAGGCGTTTTGCAAGCGCTTTTGTCTCTTGCCCTGTCTGCATACTAGGCTCGCCATATGACGTTTTGATGCCACACGCCCTTAAAAGAGGGTCAGAGAGGTAAGCAGATGTACGGTCTGCGGGCCGGCTTGTTGAGCCTGCGAAGCGGGGCTGTCAGAGCCGGCTCTGGGGGCGGCGGGAACCAGCGGGTTCAGGGCTAAAGGCGCGGCCTGCCGGACGCTTGCCAAGCCCTGGCCAAGGCTTGTGCGTTACCAGTCTTCCTTGACAGCCAATACCGCGTCAGCACTGGCCGCGGCGCGCCCGGCCAGCCAGGCCGTCAGGGTGCCTGCCAGCACCACGGCCGCGCACAAGGCGGCCAGGCGCAGCCAGGGCACTTGCAGTTCCATGGTCCAGTTAAAACTTTGCGGGTTGACCACATGCACCAGGACCACCGAGACCGCCAGCCCCAGCGCCAGTCCGGCGACGGACCCCATCACCGTCCAGGCCGCGCCTTCGCCGGCGACCACCGTGAGGATCTGCCGGCGTGTCAGCCCCAGGTGCGCCAGCAGGCCGAACTCTTTGCGCCGCGCCAGCACCTGAGCGCTGAAGTTGGCCGCCACGCCAAACAGGCCAATCGCAATGGCCACCGCCTGCAGCCAGTAAGTCACGGCAAAGCTGCGGTCAAAAATGCGCAGCGATGTCGCGCGAATCTGGCCTGACGACGCGAACTCGATCAGATCGGCCCCGCCGCTGGCCTTGGTGGCGAGCTGGCGCACGGCTTGCTGCACCGCCGCCTCGGACGCACCGGGCGTCAGCCACAGGGCCAGGTCATTGACGCGCTGATCGCCGGTCAGGCGCACAAAGTCGCGCTGGTCGATGGCAATGGCGCCGAACTGGCGGGCGTAGTCGCGCCAGACGCCGGCGACAAAAAATTGCGGTGGGGCAGCGGGCCGGGCGTCTGCGCCGGAAGATGGGGCAGACGCTGTAGGCGCTGTAGGCGCAGTAAGCCCGGCAGAGGGTGAACCAGCGGCAAGGTCGGCTCCCAGGCCTGCCGCTGCGCGGGCCGCAGCAGCGCCGGGTTCGCGGTCGGCCTTCAAGGCGCTGGCCGGGCCGGCGCCCAGTGCTTGTGCCAGCGGCTCGAAGCTGCTTCCAAGCCGCGCCTGGTAGAGCGCGACCATGGGTTCGCTGACATAAATGCCGATGTAGCTGGCGGGCACGGGCAGCGCCGGGCCGACCAGCGGCAGGGCGCCGGCCGGGTCTTGCAGCTCGCGCGAAATCAGTCCCACGGCGGGCTGGCTGGGCTTGAGCAGCAACTGCGTCACGCGCAGGCCACCCACCCGCGCCACGCCGGGCACCCGGGCTATGGCCTGCACCAGAGCGGGGCTGAAATACGCGGTGTCGCCAGCGGCCGAGCTGGCAGCGGTTCGCGCGTACAGGTCGGCCGGCAGCACCACGTCAAGCCAGTTCGTCACCGATTGCCGAAAGCTCGCCACCATGACCGTCAGGGCCACCGCCAGACTCAGCGAAGCAACCACGCCGCTGACCGCGACGCCAGCGCTTTCGCGCACCCGCCGGGCGCGTTCCACAGCCAGCATGGGCAGCGCGCGGTGCGCCACCCAGGGGCTCAGGCGGCCGTAAAGCAAGCCCACCAGGCCGGGCAAGGCGCTGATGCCGCCGATCAGCAGCAGCGCCACCGACAGGTAAGCGCCCACCGCGATGCCCGCCACCGGCGGTAGCAAGGCCAGCAGACCGCTGGCCGCCAGCAGCGCCAGACTCAAGCCGCGCTGTCGGCGCCCGCCCACCGCTGCGCCCAGGCCCTTGAGGCTTTGCGCAGGCGGCAACTGCTGCGCTGCGCGCGCTGGCCACCAGCCGCCAATCAGCGCTGCGGCCACCCCCAGCGCGCCGTAAACCAGCGCGGCAGCGCCGCTCCATTGCAGCGTTGGCGCGACCCCGGCAAAGTAGCCGCCGCCGAGGTCGCCGCCCAACAGCCGCAAGGCCAGGGCCGCCAGACCGGTGCCCAGCGCCACACCCGCCGCACTGCCCAGCAGACCCAGCGCCAGGGACTCGTACAACACCAGCCTCAGCCGCTCGGCGCCGCTCAAGCCCAGCACGCCCAGCAGCGCAAATTGCTGCGCGCGCTTGGCCACGCTCAATGACAAGACCGAAAACACCAGAAAAGCGCCGGTGAACAGTGCCACCAGCGCCAGCACGGTGAGGTTCACGCGGTAGGCGCGCGAGAGCTGGCTCACGCGCTGGGCCGCGTCGCCGGGCTCGCTCAGGCTGACCTCTTGGGGCCAGTCGGGCGCGGCTTGCAGGCGCTCTGCAAAGGCGGCGCGGTCCGTGCCCGGGCGCAGCTTGAGGTCGATGCGCGAGAGCTCGCCGCCGCGCTCGAACAAGTCTTGCGCGGCGCCCAGGTCCATCACCGCCAGCGGCGCCCCGCCGGCTGACACGCTGCCAGCGACCTTGACGCTGAGCAGGCTCACGCCACGTTGCACTTGCAGGGTGTCGGCATCTCCGGCCAGGCGCTCGCGTGCGCTTGCATTGAGGAATACCGTGGCCGGCGCAAAAATCGCAAACCGGTCCGCACCCGGCGACGGCAGCGGGAGCAAGGCCGGCGCCACGGCCGCCAGTCGCAGCGCATCAACCCCCAGCACCCTTAGCGCCAGCCGTTCGCCGCGTGCGCCGCTGGCGTAGGTGCTCAGCTCCAGCACCGGGCTGGCCACGGCCACTTCGGGCTGGCGCGCGACCCGGGCAAACAGGGCCTCGTCAAAGCTTCCCTGGGCTGCGCGCAGTTCAAGGTCTGGCTGACCGTTGACCGAGCGCACCGCCTGCGAAAACTCGCTGAGCGCCGAGGCATTGATCAGGTGTACCGAAAACGCCAGCGCGACACCCAGCATCACCGCCACCACGGCAGCGGCATTGCGCCAGGGGTGATGCCGGAGTTCTTGCCAGGAGAAGGTTTTCAGCAGCGCGGGCAGCACGCGGGCAGGCGGCTTGGGGCGGCCGGGCAAGACCGGCGCGTCAGCCGGCCGCGCTGGCTCAGGCAATGCCATCGGCGCGCAGCTTGAGGACGCGGTCGGCACGCGCGGCGGCGACTTCTGAATGCGTGACCAGCACCAGCGCAGATCCCTGCTCGCGGCTTTGCGCCAGCAGCGCGTCCATCACCCGGGCAGCGGTGCGCGGGTCGAGGTTGCCGGTTGGCTCGTCGGCCAGCAGCAAGGCGGGCCGGTGGACCAGGGCGCGCGCAATCGCCACCCGCTGCAATTGCCCGCCCGAGAGCTGCTGCGGCAGCCGCGCGCCCAGGCCCTCAAGGCCAACCGCTTCGAGCATGTGCTGCACGCGCGCGTCATCAGGCTGGCCCAGCAAGAGCAGCGGCAAGCCGACGTTTTGCGCCACATCAAGGTGCGGCAGCACATGAAAGGCCTGGAACACAAAGCCCACATGCTGGCGGCGCAGCAGGGCGCGCTCGGTGTGGTTCAAGGCGCCCAGCGACTGACCTTGCAGCAGCACCGAGCCTTCGCTCCAGCTGTCAAGCCCGGCCATGCAATTGAGCAAGGTCGACTTGCCCACGCCCGACTCGCCGACGATGGCGACGAACTCGCCGGGCGCCACCTCCAGCGACACCTTGCTGAACACGGTCTGATCGCCGTAGCGTTTGGCCAGCGCCTTGACTTCCAGGCTCATGCGCGTTCTCCTTGCGGACCTGCCGCCAGCTTGTCAGCGTGCGTGTCGACCAGCCGCAGCACCTGCGCCAGCGCGTCGGGCGCATCGCAGGCCAGCACAAGCCGGTGCGGCATGCTGCGCAGCCAGGTCAGCTGCCGCTTGGCGAGCTGGCGCGTGGCCGCGATGCCTTGCTCGCGAAACGCCCGCAGGGCCTGCCCTGCGCTGGCCGGCTGGGATGAATCGTCCAGCAGCGACCAAGCCTGGCGGTAGCCGACCGAGCGCATCGAAGGCAGGTCCGGATGCAAGTCGCCGCGCGCTCGCAGTGCCCGCACTTCGTCCAGAAAGCCGGCGGCCAGCATCGCGTCAAAGCGCTCGGCAATACGGCCGTGCAGCCAGGCGCGATCGCTGGGCTCCAGCGAAATTAGCAGCGCCGGATGCGCCGGCTCGGCGGGGCGCCCGGCGCTGGATTCGGCGGCAATGCGCAACTGAAAAAACGACAGCGGCTGGCCCGAGACGCGAAACACCTCCAGCGCGCGCGAAATACGCTGCGAGTCTTGCGGCTGCAAGCGCGCTGCCGTCACCGGGTCGACCCTGGCCAGCTCGGCATGCAGCGCCGGCCAGCCGGCCATGGCGGCCTCGCGGGCCAGCTCGGCGCGCACGCCCGGATCGGCTTTGGGCATGGCGTCGAGCCCGCTGGCCAGCGCCTTGAAATAAAGCATGGTGCCGCCCACCAAGAGCGGCAGCTTGCCGCGCGCCCGGATCTCCTGCATCAGGCGTTCGGCGTCGGTCACAAACTCGGCGGCGCTGTAGGCCTGCAAGGGATCACGTATGTCGATCAGGTGGTGCGGTACCGCAGCCAGCTCGCTGGCGCCGGGCTTGGCGGTGCCGATGTCCATGCCGCGGTACACCAGCGCCGAGTCCACGCTGATGATCTCGACCGGGTGCGCGCGCGCAATCGCCAGCGCCGCCGCCGTTTTGCCCGAGGCGGTCGGGCCGGCCAGCGCCAGATAGGCCGGCGCGTTGGCGGGTGAGGTCGATGACGCGGTCGAGGCCGCTGCGCGCGCGGTGTTCAAGGCGCTTCTGCCCGGGCCGCGGGGCGCTCAGGCCGGCCGTAACGCTGCACCACGGTCCAGGCGAATCCGGCCACCGTCAGGCTCCACAGCGTCAGGCCGTAGGCCAGCGGCCTGGCCGTGCCGTCCATGTGGGTGCCCAGCCAGCTGCCCGTGGCAAAAGCCACCAGCATCATCAAAAAACCGTTGAGCGCCGAAGCCGTGCCAGCCGCCTGCGGAAACGGTGCCACGGCACCGCTCTGGCCGCAAGGCTGGTGCACGCCGTGGCCCAGCATGTACAGGAAAAACGGCAGTGACAGCGTCCAGACATTCTCGAGGCCGGCCCAGGCCAGACCGCCCATGAGCAGGCCAGCCGTCAGCGTGATGCCGGCTGCGATGGCCACTGCCTGCTGCACGCTGAATCGCGCGAGCAGGCGACGACAAAAAAAGGTGCCCAGCAAGTAGCTAAAACACATGCCAAACATCACCAAGCCGTACTGGGTCTTGCTGAGGCCGACGATCTTGATGAAGACAAAGGAAGAGCTTGCAAGAAAAGTGAAAAGCCCCCCATAAGAAGCCACGGCCAGCGCCGAATAGGCCATGAACGTCGGGTGACGCATGATCTCCAGCCAGGCGCCAAGCAGGCGGCCCGGTTGCAAGGCCTGCGGGTTTGGGCGGCTCAAGGTTTCCTCAAAGCGCAGGGCGATCAGGCCCAGGGCCAGCGCGCCAAAAATGGCCGGCACCAGCAAGGTCATGCGCCAGCCCAAAAACTCGGACACCGCGCCGCCCACAGGCGCACTCAGGCAGGCCAGCACGCCCAGGCCGCTTAAGCCCTTGGACATGACGCGCGCGCCGTCCGCCGGCTCGTAGAGGTCGCGAACGATAGCGCGCGCGCACATCACCGCCGCGCCCATGGCCGCGCCTTGCAGCACACGCCAGCCAATCAGCCAGGCCATGGATGGCGCCAGCGTGCTGGCCAGCGCCGCCAGCACGTAGGCCAGCAGGCCGGCCAGCAAGACAGGCCGGCGACCAAAGCGGTCTGACAAAGGGCCCCAGATCAGTTGCGAAGTGCCAAAAGCCAGCAGCAGGGCACTCAGGGTGTATTGCGCCTGCGCCATCGTTGCGCCAAAGCCTTCGGACAAGGAGGGCAGGGCCGGCAGGTAGAGATCGGTGGTGACGGGCTGAATGCCCAGCAGCAAAGACAGGCTCAGCACCACGTTGGCTGGCGACATGCCGGCAACGGGGCTTGGCGTCGGCCGCGCGCTGGCGCCCGGGTCTGAGGGTGTGGTTGGACGGGCAGGCATCCGGACGAGGGTATCAGTTTTCGATGCCGGCACTTCCAGCGCTGCCTTGCTCGCGGCTTCGCTGGCGCGGGCAGGGGTTTGATTGTGGGTGCAGGTGTCATTCAGAGACCCCTGTGCGGTATTTTGGTGACCTGGGCAACTAAATTTCCGCGCGGGTGGCTTGCAACGTGGCGGGGTGGCAAGCGACAGGTCTGCGGTGATGGGTCATTTTTATGGGTTTTATCAAATATCAAATAAAACGAAAATTATTTTTGAAGTTAAATTTAAATTTCAAATTGAAAGAAGCTCGCTTCTGTGCTGTTTTGCCTCGAGTCCGAAAACAAGCGATTGCCTGACGCGGCCTCCGTTGTGAACCCTCGTTCCCGTCAAGTCCAGCTCCGGGATTTTTTACCTTCAAAAGACCTATAAAATAAAATACATATACTTTTTAAGTTCTAATTTTTTAGTTGTGCAAATCAACTTCTTTGACTGTCGGGGTACGAAATCATCAATTCAGCGCGCTTCTCTACCGGGCTGCTCGCTTTTCAGCTGCTCGTGATCTGTGCGCCGGGACCTGATCGCAGCGCTTTGGTCCCTCGGTGTCGCGGATGGTTTCATTGGCGTGCCGCTTCCGTGGAAAGTTCCAGTGCAAGTAATACGTCGGCCGTTTGACTGCCGCTTCAATCCGCCCGCTTAACTTCAACAAAATTGACAAAAATAACACCAACCCTCAGCCCGTCTACTCGGCTTGCACGCGCGTTACGCGCCTGGGGCTCGGGCGCTGGCCTGGCATGCTTGTGGTTTGCGGCGTTGGCGCAGCCCCAGTCGCCCGCCGCAATTGCGCTTGCTGTTTCGTCGCTTGAGCAGGCTGCACCGCCGCTGACCATCGGCAACCTGATCGCCAGCGCCACGGCCACCCATCCGAGCTTGCTTGGCGCCCGCCTTGAAGCCCGGGCGGGTTTGCAAGACGTGACCGTCGCCGAGCGCCAGCGCTGGCCCAGCGTGTCGGCGGTGCTCGAGTCCAGCGGGGGCAGCAGCACCACGACGTCGACCCGATTGCTGCGGGTTCAGCAAACCGTTTGGGACGGCGGACGCAATGCCTCGCGCATTGCCGAGGCTCAAAGCCAGGCCGAGTTGGGCGAGTTGAAGGTGGTGTTGCAGCAGCAGCAACTTGCCTTGCAGATTGCCAGCGCTTGGCAAAGCTTGCTTGCAGCCAGCGAGCGGGTCAAGGTGGCGCAGCAAACCCTCGAACGGCTGGAGGTTTATCGCTCGCAGATGCAGCGGCGGGTCGAGGCTCAGGCCTCGTCGCGCATCGACCTGGAACTGGCCAATTCGCGGCGCCTGCAAACGCAGGTCGAGCTGACCACAGCACAGAGCAGCCTGAAAGTGGCCCTGATCAAGCTGGAGCAGCTTTCGGGGCAGTTGGATCTGAGCCGGCGACTGCCGACGCTGGCGCCCTTGCCTGCGCTCACGGCCGCCGAGCCGTTCAGGAAGTCGCTGGCGCGGGCTGACTGGTCGGACCTTGCGGCCCAGAGCCCCTCGGTCGCCAAGGCCCGGCTTGATGTCGAATTGGTGCGGCACCGGCTACAGACCAAAAACGCCGAAAAGTGGCCGCAACTGTATGTGCGCGTAGACCAGACGCTGGCGCAATCGCAGGCTGATGGCAATCCGGGCACGCTGGCTTTTGCGGGCCTGAGCTACACCCCGGGGGCTGGATTTTCCAACCTGGTGGAGGCGCAGGCGCTGGCCACCCGCATGGCGGGCGCCGAGCAGTCGATTGAAACCGCCATGCGCGAAATGCGCGAGGTGCTGCAAGCCGACAGCGAAGAATTTTTCAACGCTGCTTCGCATATTGCGGCGCTCGAAAAATCAGTTTATGGCGCCGATCTGGTGCTTGAGTCTTACCAGAGGCAATTCGAGGCGAGCCGCAAAACCTGGCAAGACTTGCTCAACGCTGTGCGCGAATTGGCGCAAAACCAGTACGCGCTGGCAGACGCCAACGCCCGCCTGATGGGCGCGCGCCACCGCCTTGAAATTCGCATGGGCCAAAGCCCGTATTCCCCCTGAGCACCATGCAAACCAAACAAGCCTTGCTTTGGGCCGTGCAGCAAATAGCCCAGCTCCAGGGCGCGCCGGTCGATCCGCTGCGCCTGAACGCCAGCCTGGCCGGTGTTTCCACCGGCTTGCCGGCCATGCAGCAACTCCAGCAGGTCTGCAGCCACATGGGTCTGCAAGCGCCTCTTTTGATAGAGACTCCTGACCGCGCGCACCTGCCGCTGATCTGCCACGCGCCAGACATCGGCTGGGCTGTGGTGGTCGACCGCGACCCGCTGGGTCAGTGGGTGCTGGTTCATGCCGAAGGGCAGGACACGGTCGCGCGCGACGCCTTGGAGGGCCGGGTCGCGCTGCTCAGACTGGAGCACCAGGACCATGCCGGAAAACTGGAGCCGTCCGCCGGCCGGGCGCAACCGGTCAAGCGCTTTGAAGATCAGCTCAGGCAGACGATGCGCCAGTACCGGCCGGCCCTGATCGAGGCGTCGCTGGCCTCGGCCTTTCTCGGGCTGATCGCGATGGCTACGTCGATGTTTTCGATGCAGGTCTATGACCGGGTGATTCCCACCCGCAGCGAGTACACGCTGGTGATTCTCAGCCTGGGTGTCTTGCTCAGCATCCTGATCGAGCTGGTCATGAAATATGCGCGCTCGCACCTCATGGACTACGTGGTCGTGGGCGTGGACAGCCGCCTTTCACGCGAGATTTTCGAGCAGCTCCTGCGCCTGCGGGTCGATCAGGTGCCCGCCTCGGTGGGCAGTCTGGCCGGGCAGCTGCGCGGCTATGAGCAGGTGCGCAGCTTCTACACCGCCAGCACCTTGTTCACCCTGATCGATTTGCCGCTGGGGCTGCTTTGCATGGCCGTGATCGTCATGGTTGCCAGCCCCTGGGTGGCCGGCGTTCCGCTGGTGCTTGGCGCCCTGGCTCTGTACCTGGGCTTCAACATCCGCGGCAAGGTTGCACGCCAGGCGGTCGATGGCGCCGCCTTTTCCAACATGAAAACCGGCCTTTTGGTCGAGGCTGTCGAAGGTATCGAAACCATCAAGGCGGGCTCGGGTGGCTGGAAATTTCTCTCGCGCTGGATCCAGGTCAACAGCCTGACGGCGCAAAGCGATCTGCGCATGCGCGGCTCGGCCGAAGGCGTTGCTTATATGTCGGCGGCGCTTCAGCAAATCAGCTACGCGGCGCTGGTGGTGGTCGGCTCGGTGCTGGTCATGCAGGGCCAGATGACCATGGGCTCGCTGATTGCGTGCTCGATCCTGAGCGGGCGCATCATGGCCCCGGTCTTGTCCATGCCGGGTTTGCTGGTGCAGCGCGCCCATGCCGTCGCCGCGATCCAGGGCCTGGAAAAAATCTACCAGCTCAAGACCGACAACCACGGCCTGCTGCGGCCTTTGGTGCCGCTGCATGTCAACGGCCATTACGAGCTGATCGACGTCAAGTTCGCCTACGGTGACAACCCGCCCGCCCTGGTGCTTCCCCGGCTGGAGATCCGTCCGGGTGAGCGCGTTGCCATCCTCGGGCCGATAGGCGCGGGCAAGTCCACCTTGCTGCGCCTGATCAGCGGGCTCTACCACCCGAGCGAAGGGCGCGTCCTGCTCGACGGTCTGGAGCTCGGGCATATCAGCCGGCAGGTGCTCAGCCAGAAAGTCGGCTATCTCCAGCAAGACCACCGGCTGTTTCAGGGCAGCATGCGGGAGAACCTGCTGATCGGGCTGCCGGACCCGGGCGACGACGCCATCATTGCGGCCCTCAAGCAGACCGGCATGGACCGCATCGTCGCAGCCCATCCGAAAGGCCTGGAGCGTCCGATCATGGAAGGCGGCAAGGGCCTGAGCGGCGGGCAAAAGCAACTTCTGGCCTTCACCCGCCTGATTCTTTGCAACCCCGGCATCTTGCTGCTCGACGAGCCCACCGCCACCATGGACGATGAGCAGGAGCGCCGCTGCCTGTCGGTGCTGGGCGAACAAGCCAAGGCCGGCAAGACCTTGGTCATCGTCACCCACAAGACCAGCATCTTGCCGCTGGTCACGCGCCTGATCGTGGTGTCTGGCAGTGCCATCGTGCTCGATGGTCCGCGCGACGCTGTCCTTCAGCAACTCAACCAGCGCAGCGATGCGCAAGCCGTGAGCTGAGCATGCTGCCTTCCCAACGAGACAATCCAGGCTCCCTCCCATCCTCGCGCGGTCTGGCGACGAGCGAGCCGGTGACCACGGTCACGCCCAAATCAGAATTGCTGCCCTTCGCACTGGGCGTTCTCGAATCGCCCCGGCGCTCGCGCATCGTCATGTACGCGGTCATTCTCAGCGTGGCGGCGCTGGTGGGCTGGGCCGCCGTGGGCAAGATCGACCAGGTGACCCGGGCGCAAGGGCAGATCATTGCGGCTGCGCGAACCCAGGTCGTGCAGTCGCCGGACGGCGGCGTGCTGACCAAGCTGCACGTCAAGGAAGGCGACCTGGTGACAGCCGGTCAGCTGCTGGCGACGCTGCAAAAAGAGCGGGCCGAGGCGGCCGTGTCTGACAGCAGCGCCAAGGTGGCGGCCTTGCGCATCACCCTGGCACGCCTGCAAGCTGAAATTTTTGAAAAGCCCTTGCAGTTCAGCCCCGATCTGCAGTCGTACACCGACTACATACGCAACCAGACGGCGCTTTATAAAAAGCGTCAGTCGGCGTTTCAGGATGACATTTCCTCGCTGAAAAGCATTTTGGAGCTCGCGGACGACGAACTCAACATCAGCCGCAAGCTCGAAGCCTCGGGCGATGTCAGCCGCGCCGAGCTGCTTCGTTTGCAGCGCGCCAGCGCAGACATCCGGGCCCAGCTGACGGCCAAGCGCAACAAGTATTTTCAGGACGCGCTGGCCGAGATGACGAAAACCCAGGAAGAGCTGAGCACGCAGACCGAGCAGCTGCGCGACCGCACCCAGATGCTCGAGCACACCGAACTGGTGGCCCCGGTTGACGGGGTGGTCAACAACATCAAGGTCAACACCCTGGGCGGCGTGCTGCGCCAGGGCGACACCGTGATGGAGCTCCTGCCCACGGGCGACAAGCTGATCGCTGAAGCCAAGATCAGCCCGGCCGACATCGCATCGGTGAGCACGGGCCAGGACGCCAGCGTCAAGCTCGATGCCTATGACTATGCTGTTTTTGGCGCCATGCAGGGCAAGGTCATCTACATCAGCCCGGATGTGCTGACCGAAGAAACCCGCCAGGGGCCGTTCATGTACTACCGCGTGCGCATTGCCATCACTGGCACCGAGTTCAAGGGCAACAAGGCCCAGGAAATCCTGCTGCGGCCCGGCTTGACGGCCAGCGTCGAGATCAAGGCGCTGGAGCGCACCGTGCTGAGCTACCTCACCAAACCTCTGACCAAGACCTTCAGCCAGTCGTTTGGCGAGCGCTAGGAGGCGCTAGGAGGCGCTAGCAGGAGCTTGGCAGCGCCGCCGAGCTTTGTTTGGCGGCCTATGTGACGCCTTGCCTGGCGTCCTCTGTGACGCAGCCACCCGCGCCGCGATGACCGCCGGCCGTGACGCCGGCGTCATCGCCAAGGCCAAGCTCTTAAAACCGCACCTGGTCAGCGCCCTTGAGCGCCAGCA